>JAYVRO010000530.1:0-3213 GCA_043776165.1 Rubrivivax sp.
CACCACCTGACACATGGCCTGCGATGAAAGTCGGGCCATGAACATCTTGACGGTGCACAACGCCTACCAGCAGCGCGGTGGTGAAGACGCCGTGGTTGACAGCGAGGTCGCACTGCTGCGCGCCAACGGCCACAGCGTGACCGAGTACCGCAGGCACAACGATGAGCTGCGTGACGTGTCCAGCGCCCACGAGCGCGTTAAGTCAAATGTTGAAACTGTCATCAACACCCTGTGGTCTCAGCGCACCACAAGAGAGGTCAGCGCGCTGCTGGACCAGGTACAACCCGACATCGTGCACGTGCACAACACCTTTCCGCTCATTTCGCCGTCGCTCCATGCCTGTGTCGCTCGGGCCGGTGTGCCTCTGGTGCAAACGCTTCATAACTTCCGCCTGGCTTGTCCACAGGCCATGTTCTTGCGCGATGGCCGCGTGTGTGAAGACTGCTTGGGCAAAGTACCTTGGCGCGCCGTGGCCCACGCTTGTTATCGCGGCTCGCGCCCGCAAAGCGCCGTGGTGGTGGGCATGCTGCAACTGCACCGCAGCTTGGGCACGTGGCAGCGCCATGTGGCGCGCTTCTTGGCCTTGAGCGAGTTCAGCCGCAACAAACTTGTGCAAACCGGTCTGCCCGCTGAGCGCATCAGCGTGCTGGGGCAGTTTGTTGACGACCCGTGGGTGGGCGCACCCCCCAGTCCAGCGCCGCGTTCAGGCCTGCTCTACGTGGGCCGCCTGGCGCCGGAGAAGGGGCTCGGCGTGTTAGCGCAGGCCGTGGCCATCGCACGTCAAACCAGGCCCGATTTGGGCGTGGACATCATTGGCACTGGCCCAGAGCAAGACCGTTTGCAAAATCAGGCGGGTCTGCGCTGGCGAGGTGCGCAAACGCCGCAGCAGGTCATGCAAGCCCTGCAAACCGCCCGTGCTCTGGTGCTGCCCAGTCTGAGCTTCGAGAATTTTCCACGCACCCTCGTTGAAGCCTTTGCTTGCGGCACACCCGTCATCACAAGCCAGCTCGGCGCCTTGGCCGAGTTGGTCGTGCATGACCACACGGGGTGGCAGGTGCCGCCTAGCGACGCAGCGGCACTGGCCCAACGTTTGACATGGGTTGATGAAAACGCCAGCGCCGCCGCGTCATGCGGTGCGCAGGCGCGCGCGCATTACCTGGATCACCACACGCCGCGCTTGCACCATGCAGCGCTCCTGGGCGTTTACGGCGCGGTCCGTCAAGGCCGCAACAAATAGGCCGCAGGCAGCACCCCCAAAGGGTCCGACCAGGTACCCAGGCCGGTGTCCACGGCATCACGCACCTGGCCAGGTGCCACGGCTTCTGTGATGGCTTTGTGCTGCAGCATGACCTTGGCAACAGGCACGGTGGGCACGATGGCGGCCGAGGCCAACATCGACAGCTCATGCAGGTCGTAGCGAGCAGAGGCGCCGCCCATGTAACGCACTTTGACACTGGTCAAATCGGTTTGTGCGCGCGGCAGCTGCACCGCGCGTTCGGGTTCGGCTTGGTACCAAAGCAGCTCGCCGCTGATGAGCGACAAATAGGTGTTGGCCACCAAGCTGATGGACTTGGCGCCGCCGCCCCCCCCAAGCGCGGCGCTGGCCTCGGTGCCGTACAAGCCGTCACGCGTCGTGAAACTGGCCAACGTGCGGTCGCCCTGGCGTGCCAATACGCGTGCCAGCATCACGCTGCCTTGCACGCTGATGGCGCTGTAGATGAGGCCTTGCCTCGCAATGCAGTACTCGCCGTTGCGTGAGTATTCGCCCGTTGCGCCGTCGCTCCAAACGGCAAAGGTCAACCATTCCATGAAGTAGCGCTTGGCGCGCTGCACCAGCTCGCCGTCGCCCAGCATCACGCCGACAGTGCCAAACGCCAATGCGTTGGCAGCGCGGCGGTTGTTGAACCAGTGCGTGAGCCAGCTCACGCGGGGCCCTAGGCTGCCGTCGGCGCGAGCGTAGGCATAACGCGGCCATGCTTTGGCGTCGTCTTTGGCGTCGATGGTGCAGTCGCCATTGCTGTCTACAGGACGGCTGTACCAGACGGCATCGCCCGTTGTGGCGGCGTCTTCACCGCGCAAGCTGTAGTCGCCCTGCAGTCGTTGCGGGAAGACGCTGCGCAAGCCCCAGTCCAAATGAGTGGCAAAAAACCAGGCGTTCCGCCGCAGGTAGTTTTCGATTGTCAAACGATCGTTCGCGCTGAGCGAGGCACGCACAAAGTCGTAGGTCGCGGCCAGGCGCAAAACCCAGGGCGCCTCGGCAAACCAGCCGTCGCGCGCACTGTTGTCCATGGCGCGGTAACAGCGCTGCGTCGCAAAGTCATTTCTCCCGTCCGCCACCTGTGCCAACAAGTAGCCGCGAACAGCAGCCAAAGCCACCGTGTCGGGCGACAGAAGGTGCATGAAAGCGGCGTCACGCGCCAGATTGCCGTGACGTGCACGGCTGGCGTCGTCATCGTTGGCAAGTGCCTCGCCCTGGGCCACAAAGCGTGCCGCGTTGGCCTGGATTCGTGACCAATCGCCCGGTGAGCCAGGGGCGTAATCGGCATCATTGATGAAGGGGCCGCTCTTGATGCGGGCGCGCCAGGTGGCCAGCTCAAGGGCATTAAAAAACGCACCCGTGCCTGCCCTGGGCAGCGCTTCGGGTGCAGTACGTTTCAGGTCGAGCGGTGGCACAAATCCCTCGTGGCACAGCGATGTGACGGCCACCGCGCGCATTCCCGCCATCGGGTCGCCGGTCGGGTTCGCCAAAACATGCAAGTCGGCCGCGCTGAGCATGGCCGCTTGAATCGAAACCGAATCACCCAATGCATCGGTGGCGACCTGTGGGATGGCTCGGCGCAGGGCCAAAGCAGTTGCCCTGGTGGATGAACTGTTTAGGCTCGAATTAGGCGTCAACGGCGTCTGGACCGACAGGTCTTCAAAATTCGTCATCTCGAACGTTGTAGATGCTTCGCCTGCACCACCTCCGCAGGCTGACAGCAGCAATGCGCACAGGGGCGCAACGATGTTTCGGGACGCGCGGTTCATGATGGGTTCTTATGGGCTTTCAGCAAACGGTGCCGTTGGAACTTGAACACCGACACTTTATCGGCTCAGCAGACCAAACGTTGAATAGCGTTCTGGCTCAACCCACCAGCGTGATGGCCGATATGGGGGAGTGGCTTACTCCTCTTCACGCCCCCCAACCCTGTCCTGCCAGGACTGTGGTGGGCC
>JAYVRO010000531.1:0-10973 GCA_043776165.1 Rubrivivax sp.
GTTAACCATTCACGTGAGTCATTGCCCCGCCCCCAGTGCGCAGCGGCTGCGCGCACCTGCGCCACACGGGGGTGGCGGCTGCCGGCCAAGCCCACACCCACGCTGTCGGTGATGAAGGTGATGGCGGCTTGCACGGCGCTGCTGGGCAAACTTGCAAAGCGCAGGGTCAGCGCGTGTTGCAACAATTGATCAACCAAGGTCATGGCATCAATACCTTGTGCAGGGCCGCCAAGTTGCGCGCCATCGGTAGCGCAGCGCAGGCGCTTAGGGCGTTGACGATGCGGTCGGGCCCCCAACCCACTGCATGCATCAGCATGCGGGCCTTGGCGTGCTGGGCTTGACGCGACAGGGGGCGCGCCGGGTCGCCCAGGGTGTCGGTCAAGCTGGCTTCACTGTGGCTGCCGTCTTGCCAATGAATGCGCACGTGCGCACCGTAGTGAGCGGGGTACGCCGCCTGATGCGCAGCACTGCTGTGCAAGCTGATGCGCTGGCGCAGGGCCGCCACCACCGGGTCGGCCACGGCCGCCATGTCGTAGTGCGCCAATTGCGGCTCGCCCCAGGCCACCCAGGCGGCCAGGGCGTGTTGGATCGAGAACCGCGCCTGGGCCTCGTCACTGGGCTCAGGGCGATCGCAAAAGCGCAGTGCATCGGCGTAGCTGTGCACCTCGATGTGGGCCACGCTTTCGGGTGCCAGGGCGGGTGCCAGGGCGCGCCCCAAGGCGGCCTGCTGTAGTGCGTCCATCGCCGGGTGGGCATGTCGGCAGGCGGGCCAGGGCTTGAAGCTCACGTCGTCGAGCCAGGGCGTGGCGCGTGGCGCGCTGATGTGGTCCACGTCGGCCCCAGGCGCGGTGGCGGCAAACCAGCCGCTGGGGCCCTCAAGCACAGCCAGCGGGCCTGTCAAACCGGCCATGGCGAGTTGCGCTGCGGCCAAGCCGTCGCGGGCAGCACCGGCCATGTGCCATGCCTTGCCCAGATTGGTTTCATGTCGCACCTGCCACAGGCCACCGGCGCGTGTGCCGGCCAAAGCCAGGGCCTGCGCTGTGTGAGTCACGTCAAGCTGCAACGCCGCCGCGGCGCCAGCAGCGGCGCCAAAACAGCCGGCCGTTGCCGTCGTGTGCCACCACTTGTAATGCGACGGCCCCAGCGCCTGGCCCACGCGGATCATGGCTTCGTAGCCACTGATCACGGCGGACAAAAACTGCGCGCCTGTCGTATTGGCGGTGCAGGCCGCCAACACGGCGGGGATGACCACCGGCCCGGGGTGCAGCACGGCGCTGCGGTGCACGTCGTCCATCTCCAGCGTGCTGCCCAGCGCACCGTGGTAGGCGGCCGCAGCGGCGGCGTCGGACAGGCGCCCCGCCAAGGTGGGCACGGCGCCGAGCGCTTGCATATCGAGCCACCGCGCGAATGCCAGACCCTGGGGGCTATCCACACCGTGCGCCGCGCAGGCCAGCCAGTCAAGCACATGGGCTGCCGCACGGTCGTGCAGTGCCTGGGCGCCGCGCACATCAACCGACACCTGGGCCAAGGCTTGCAGGGCCGATGGTGTTGTCAAGCTCGCGTCAGACGGGTGGTTCATGACGGGCGGTTCATGGTGGGTGCCAAATACAAAGTTGTACGGACATATTCTAGGAGCGCGCTGCGGCCATCTCATCATCAAGGCCGCCATCAAAGCGCCATCAAAGCGATCCCCTTGCCCTACACTGCCGCGCACCTCCTGAGCCCGGCTTGCTGATGATCACCAAGAAGACCCCACGGTACCGCAGCATTGCTGATGACTTGATCAACGCCATCGTTGGCAAGCAGTACAGCCTGGGCGACTCACTGCCCGCTGAAGCCGAGTTGTGCGCGCAGTTTCAAAGCAGCCGCCACACCATCCGTGAAGCGCTTCGTATCTTGGAAGAGAGTGGCCTCATCTCACGCCGCCAAGGCTCAGGCTCCGAGGTGGTGGCCGACACGCCCCCGGTGCGCTACCGACAAACGGTGGACAGCATTGAAGACCTCTTGCAGTACGGCAATCAGAGTCGGCTGCACTTTTTGAGCGCTGCTGAAGTGCCCGTTGACGCTGTGATCGCCGTGCGCCTGGGCTGTGCGCCCGGCACGCCTTGTGTGCTGCTGCGGGGCCTGCGTTGCGAACGCAACGAACGTGGCCAAGAGGGGCGGCCATTTGCATTGACGCACATCTACTTTCCGCCGCAACCGGCGCGTCGGCGAGACAAATTGTTGCAGGCCAAAACGGCGCTGCCCACGATGCTCGGCCTGGTGGACGCACGCACTTTGGGGCGCATCGAGCAGACCTTCACCGCCGAAGCCATGAAAAGCACAACGGCCAAGCCCTTGAAGGCCAAACCAGGCGCGCCTGCGCTGCGTTCAGACCGCGCTTACTTCGATCGCAAGGGGGGCATCACGGTGTTTGCAATCTCATGGCACCGCGCGGACTTGTTCCGCTATTCAACGGTGCTGCGACACGAGTCGGCATGATCACCTTTGTGCCCGGCGACACCCCAGCAAGAACCCGCCTTGTCAAGCGTGAAGCCGCCCGCTAGCATCAAAGTTGTACGGACAAGTTTGCACACCCCGCCTGCACTGCAGCCGCACCCACCATGGACCGAATAGATTCCGCCGCCAGCTCCACGGTCAGCTCCACGGTCAATTCCAGCGCTGCCGCCTCGTTGGGTTTAACAGCGCAACTGCAAGCGCTTTGTGGCGCACACGCCGTGCTGTGCGACGACGCCTCGCGCCAGTTGGCGGCGCACGACATTTTTGTCAACTCGCCGCTGTGGCCCGATGCCGTGGTGATGCCCGACACCGTGGGCATGCTCGCGCAAGCTGTGGCGCTCATCACCCAAGCGGGTGTGGCCGTGGCGCCGCGCGGGGGTGGCATGTCCTACACCGGGGGCTACTTGCCCAGCCAGCGCTATGTGTGTGTTGACCTGTCACGGCTGAACCAGGTGCTTGAGGTCAACGTGAATGATCTCTACATCACCGTACAAGCCGGCTGCACCTGGGCCCAGGTGCGCCAAGCGCTGGCGGGCAGCGGCACCACAACGCCCTATGGTGGGCCCTTGTCGGGTTTGCGTGCCACAGTGGGCGGTGCCCTGTCGCAGAACAGCATGTTTTTTGGCGCGGGCCAACATGGCACGGCGGCTGAAAGCGTGCTTGGCCTGCAAGTCGTTTTGGCCAACGGCGAGGTGCTGCACACAGGCAGCGCGGGCTTCACCGGGGCCACCCCTTTTGCGCGCTGGGGAGGGCCCGACACAACGGGCCTTTTTTTGGGCGACACCGGTGCGCTGGGCGTGAAGGCCGTGGCCACCCTGCGGCTGGTGGCAGCGCCTGCAGCGCAAGGCTTTGCTTCCTACGGGTTCGCCACCATCAACGACATGGTGGGCGCGCAAGTGGGGCTCATGCGCCAGGGCCTGGGCTCCGAGTGTTTTGGCATTGACGCTTTCAAGGCCGTGCACTCCGCGCAGACGGGTAACAAGCTCGCAGCGGGTGTCAAAACGCTGAGCGAAATCGCGCGTTCAGGCAAGACCTTGCTGTCGGGCTTGAAGGCGGCTGCTGGCGTGGCCATGGCAGGCACCGACTACCTGGAGGTGCACCCCTACTCCATGCAGCTCGCGCTCGATGGCGACAACGCCGCGCATGTTCAGTCCCGGCTCGACCGCGTGGCGCAAGTGGCCCTGGCACATGGCGGCACCGCCTTGCCAGCCTCGGTGCCGCAGGTTTTGCGTGCGCAGCCTTTTCAGCCTTTGCGCTCGGTGCTGGGTTACAACGGCGACCGCTGGGTCCCGGTGCATGGCATCGTGCCCTTGTCGCAAGCTGCGGCCGTGGTGCAAGCCGTGGAGGCACTGATCGCCGGCCACGCCGTGGCCATGCAAGAACACAACATCGTCTACTCACCGCTGACTGCCAACCTCGACCGTGCTTTTTTATTTGAGCCTTGCTTTTATTGGCCCGATGAGATCTACCCCTTGCACGTGAGCGTGTTGGGCGACACCCTCACCCAGCCTTGGCGCGACAGGCCTGCGGCGCCGCAAGCCTTGGCTCTGGTCCAGCACCTGTGGGTTGACGTGGCCACGTGTTTTGCGAGCTACGGTGCGGTGCATTTTCAGGTGGGTCGCGCCTACCCCTATTTGTCGCGCCTGCAAGCGCCCACCCGCACTTTGGTACAGGCCTTGAAGAACCACGTCGATCCACGCCATTTGATGAACCCGGGCAGCTTGGGTCTGAACTGAGCCGTCGCCTGCAAGTGCTTTCTCGTTCGCCTCGTCTTTTGCCTCGCCTTTCGCGTCCTCTTATGCCACCTCTTTTATTGAGCCTCCACCATGCCTCTCCAAGCTGTTCGCCCCGCTCTTGCCCACGTCCTCACGTTCAGCTTGCTGACGCTTGCCACCGGGCCTGCGCTGGCGCAAGAGCCCATCGTCCTGCGCACCGGCGCTTTTGCGCCACCGGGCACGATCTTCCAAACCTATTGGCAAAAATTCAAGGCCAACATCGAGCGCGACAGCAAGGGCACGATCAAGGTGGAGCTCAATACCAACGACCCCAACGAAGCCAATTTGCTGTCGAATGTGCGCCGCGGTCGTGTGGAATGCGTGGGTGCGTCATTGCAAGGGTCATCGACCGTCCTGCCCGAGGTGGCAGTGCTGCAGTTACCCTACCTTTTCTCTTCATTCAAAGAGGTCGACCACGCGTATGACAAAGGCTTGACCGACACCTACCGCAAGCTCTTTGCCGCCAAGGGCGTGACGATGTTGCAGTTTGTTGAAGTCGGTTTCACACACACCTACAGCGTGGCGCCGCTCAAGACCCCGGCTGACGTGAAGGGCCAAAAATTCCGCGCCACACAAGCGCGTGCATCACAAGCCTGGGTCAAAGCCACCGGCGCCGAGGCCGTGGTGTTGCCCATCTCTGAAGCCGTTCCCGGGTTGCAAACCGGGCTCATCAAGGGCGGTGAGTCGGGCATCATCGTTTACGGCGCCTTCATCGCCAAGTCAGCGCCGCACTACACACTCACCGCGCATGCCTTTGATTCCGGCACCATCATGTGCAACAAGGAGTGGTTCGACAAGCTCAGCGCGGAGCAAAAAGCCGCTGTGCAAAACGGCTGGTCAGCACGCGAACAGGCCGTGGCCGCACGCGCTTCCAATGAGCAGTTCCTGGTCGACGCAGCCAGCCGGGGCGTCACCGTCTACCGCCCCACAGCCCCCGAGATGGCGCAGTGGCGTGTGGCGGGTAAAAAGGCGGCTGAAGACATCCTCTCAAGCCTGGGCGCAGAGTCCAAAGCCATCCACGACGAGATCGTCAAAGACCTTGCTGCCGTGAAGTGAGATCACCGGCATTGACCCGAGGGTTTGCTTATGTCGATGGTTAACGCGTGAACGCCGCGCGTCGCACCTTGGCCGCGATGGCCTGGCTGGAACAAGCCAGCACCAGCGTGGCCTTTTTGGTCCTGGTGCTGGTGCTTGGCTGGGACATTTTTGGCCGCGAAGTGCTGGGCAGCGGCAAGATCTGGGCCACGCCGATTGCCGTTTACGCCAACGTGTTTTTGTCGTTCATCGGCATGGGCATCGCATCTGCCAGCGGTGGGCACTTGCGGCCTCGGTTTTTTGACAGACGTGTGCCGCGCGCCTGGGACGCCACCTTCAGTCGATTTACAGACATTGGTTTTGCCCTCTTTTGCGTGGGTGCGGGCTGGCTTTGCCAACGTGTATTGTTAGAAAGTATTCAGCTCGCTGAAACCGACCCCGTCTTGCAGTGGCAAATCTGGCCCTTTCAGGCTTTTTTGGTAGCCGCTTTTGCGATGGCCACGCTGCGCCACACGCTGTATGCCCTGTGGCCCCCGTTGCGCCCAGCCGAGTCGGGCGGTGAAAACGCGCCCCCCACCAAAGAACAGGTCGAGGCTTTTGCTGGGCCCGACCTATCAGTCGGCAACACCGCCGCCAAAACACCCCAAGAACCTGCTCAGGTGGTGCGTTGATGACCCAACTCTGGCCCCTCTTTGGCCTGGCCCTCTTGGTGCCCCTTCTGTTGTGGCTGCGCCAGAACATGATCGTTGTGCTCGGCCTGGCCTCGGCCTGGCTCTATTACTTCTACAGCCATGGCGCCATCGCCAACACCGCGCTCGATGCTTGGCAAAACGCGCGCAACGAAACCTTCCTGGCCATTCCACTCTATGTTTTGGCGGGCAACGTGATGGCCAACGGCAGCATCGCGACGCGGCTCATTCGAGTCATGTCCGCGCTCACCGCGCCGATCCCGGGTGGTTTGGCCTTGGCCGCAGTGTTGTCGTGTTCGCTGTTTGCCGCCATTTGTGGCTCGTCCACAGTGACCATGCTGGCTGTGGGCGGGGTGCTGTTTCCGGCGATGTTGGCGGCCGGCTACGCCCGTGGTTTTTCACTGGGTTTGTTGTGTGCTGCCGGTACGCTGGGCATCATCATTCCGCCCTCGATCCCGATGATCCTGTACGGCATCATGACCTCGGTGTCGATCACCGACCTCTTCAAGGCCGGTGTTTTGCCAGGTCTCTTTTTGGCCTCGATACTGGGTGCGTATGCGGTCTTCAAGAATCGCAACTTGCGCCAAGCCGAGCGCTGGGATGGGCACGAAATAACGGCATCCTTGAAGAGCGGTGTGTCTGCCTTGCTCGTGCCCGCCATCATCCTGGGCGGCATCTACAGCGGTTATTTCACCGCCACCGAGTCGGCCGTGGTGGCGCTTTTTTACGCCGTGATCATTGACGTGTTTGTGCACCGCCAGCTCACGCTGGGCAAGCTCTTTCACATCACGCAAGAGACGGTGAAGTTGTCGGGCGCGCTCTTTCCGATGCTCATCATGGCGGTCAGCATCAACGTCTTCCTGACTGAAAAACATGTGCCGGAAATGGCCGCGCAGTGGATGGCGAGCCTCATCACCGATCGCCTGAGTTTTCTCATCCTGGTGAATGTGCTCTTGTTGCTGGTGGGTTGCTTGATCGACATCGGTTCGGCCATCCTCATCCTGGCGCCGCTCTTGGCCCCGATGGCCAAAGCCATGGGCATGGACCCGGTGCACTTCGGCATGATCATGTTGGTGAACCTGGAAATCGGCTATCTCACACCGCCCATGGGCCTGAACCTCATCGTGGCCTCGGTGGCCTTCAAGGCCAGCTTTGCCGAATGCTGCCGCGCCGTGCTGCCCTTCATTGGGCTGCTGCTGCTGGGCTTGCTGGTGGTGGTGGTGTGGCCTGGCCTCTCGCTGGCTTTGATGAAGTGATCAACACAACACCCCAGGTGCAACGCCGCTTGCACCATGAAGGTGGCCTGTGCTTGCACTACCGCGAGGCTGGCGCACCCGAGCTGCCGCACTTGGTGCTGCTGCACCCGTCACCGCGCAGCTCGGCCATGTACGAGCCCTGGATGACGTTGTTGGCGCCGCACTTTCACGTCCTGGCCCTGGACACCCCGGGCTATGGCGGCTCCGACCCCTTGCCCACACCCTCGCCCAACTCAGTTACGCCGTTGGCCGACTACTTGGCGCCTTTGCACGACTGGCTGCAAACCGTGGCCGGACCGCAGTGCCTGTTGTACGGCTCGGCCACGGGCGCGCAATTGGGCATTGCTTTTGCCAACCGCCACCCCGGCGCCGTGAAGCACTTGATGCTCGACAACGCGGCGCACTTTGACGATGCCGAGCGCGCGCACATCCTGGCCCATTACTTCCCGGATTTGAGCCCGCGCAGCGACGGCTCCCACCTGCTCACGGCCTGGCGAATGGCGGCGCAGATGGCGCAGTTTTTTCCTTGGTTCGAGGACAACGAAGCGCACCGCGTGAGTTCGCGCTCGCCCACCGCGCTTGAGGTGCACGCCGCCGTGGCCGAACTGCTGGCCGCTGGCCCGCATTACGCGCGGGCCTACCGCGCGGCCTTTGAACACGAGCACGCAGAACACCTGATGTCCGTGCAGGTGCCCACCACGGTGCTGCGCTGGAAGGGCTCGGTCTTGCTCAAACACATTGACCGCTTGTTAACCTTTGACTTGCCACCAAACGTGCGCTGTCTGGACACCCCCGCCGACATGCCCGCGCGGTATGCCGCCATGACACAGCACTTGCTTGCGCTGCGCTAATGTCCAGCCACTGAAACGCTGCCATGCTCATCGAACAAATCAAGCTCATCAACACCCCGCAAGGCGTGCCGGTTGAGGCCGATTTCGCTGCGTGCAAGGGCGAGTTGCCCGCCGCCAATGAGGGCGAAGTGCTGGTGCAGGTCTTGGCCCTCTCGCTCGACCCCTACCTGCGCAGTGCCATGGCCGGGCGGCACGTTAGCGCGTCCATCGCCCCAGGCGACGTGGTGCGCGGTGAAGGCCTGGTGCGTGTCCTCTTGTCGCGGCACCCGCGCATGCAGCCGGGTCAAACCTGGGTCGCACAGTGTGGATGGCGCAGCCACGCCGTGCTGGCTGACGAGGCGGTGCAGCAAGCGCGCGCGGTGCCCCTGTACTTGCAGCCTGCAACGCTGGCGCTGGGCGGGCTGGGCATGCCCGGGCTTACCGCCTGGGCTGGGTTTAATTTGCTGGCGCAGGCTAAGCCGGGTGACACCTTGGTGGTGTCAGCCGCCAGTGGTGCGGTAGGCGCCACCGTGGGGCAACTTGCGCGGCTGCGCGGTTGCCGCGTGGTGGGCATTGCCGGCGGCCCTGAAAAATGCGCCTGGGCCACCACCGTGGCCGGCTTTGATGCGTGTATTGACCACCGCAGCGCGCCCCTGCGCGAAGCCCTCAAGCTGCATTGCCCCGGCGGTGTTGACGTCTATTTCGACAACGTGGGCGGCGACACACTCAGCGCCGTGGTGGAGCAGCTTGCACCGAGCGCACGCGTCGTCTTGTGCGGCCTGATGGCGCAGTACAACGGTGCGCCACCGGTGGGCTTGAGTGCGGGTCTGCTGATCCGCGCACGCGCCACCGTGCGCGGTTTGGTGGTGTACGACCACTGGCAGCACTTTGACGACATGGCGCGTGAACTGGGCGCGTTTTACCGCGCTGGGTGTCTGCATTTTCGCGAAGACATCAGCCACGGGCTGGCCAGTGCACCGGCTGCGTTTTGCCGTTTGATGCGCGGCGAAAACCAAGGCAAGGCGGTGGTCTTGTTGATCTTACGTTTGACCTAACATTCGACCTAACACTATACCTAACATTTGACATGACAGAAAGTAACTCATGAACACCCGCGCCCATTTCAGCATCGGTGCGTTTGCACTGCCTACCCTACTGCCTACCCTACTGCCTGCCCTACTGCCTGCCCTACTGCCTGCCCTGCTTTCCACCCTGCTACTCAGCGCCACAGCGCCGGCCACGGCCGCGCCCGTGGCCGAGGCTGAACGCATCCCGGTGGACATCCGGCGCACCACGTTTGTGGTGCGCGACATTGACAAATCGCTGGCCCTTTACCGCGACGCGCTGGGTCTCACGCTGCTGTACGACCAACTCATTGGCGGCGGTGTCGACAAAGACGGCAAGGCCATCGCACCCAGCGTGCGCCTGGTGCTGCTGCGCGCCAACGACAGCTTCATTGGTGCCCTGGGGTTGATGCAGCGCTTGAATCAAGCACCCGTGGCGCCACCCGTGTTTGCCAAAGCCGGGCCGGGCCAGATGATCATGGTCATCAACGTGGCCGATCTCGATACACGCTGGGCCCGCATAGAAGCCACGCCTCACATCAAAATCGACACCAAACCCACGCGCGTGGAGTACCCCTCGCCGGCGGGCGGTGTCATCCCCGTGATGTTCAGCGCCGTGTGGGACGCCGATGGCAACTACATCGAGCTGAACAAGTTGCTGGGCGCGCCAGCGGGATCACCGGCGCCGGCCACCAAACCCTGATCAACGGCAGTATCGTCAGCAAGCTCATGAGCACACCCGCCACCACCCTGGCGCAAAAATTGGTGGCGCGTGCCGCGCGGCGCAGCCATGTCGAACCCGGCGAATACGTGAACGGCCAAGTCGACCTGGCGATGTTCCATGACGCCAGCGGCCCGCGGCGACTGAAGCCCATGCTGGCCGAGCTGGGGGCGCAGATTTGGGATAAAAACAAAGTTGTGCTCGTGATCGACCACTACGTGCCCGAGAGCGATGACGACTCGCGGCGCATCGTGCGCATAGCGCGCGACTGGGCCAGCGAGCAGCAATTGCCCCATGTCTACGACACCCAAGGCATCTGCCATGTCGTGGTGCCGCAGCACGGCCACATCCGGCCCGGTTTGTTCTGCGTGGGCGGCGACTCCCATTCGCCCACGGGGGGCGCTTTTGGCGCCTACATGTTTGGCATTGGCGCGACGGAAATGTTGGGCGTGGTGGTCACCGGGGAGCTGTGGCTGCAAGTGCCCCGCACGCTCTTCATGAACTGGCGCGGCGCCTTAGCGCCCGCAGTCTGCGCCAAGGACATGGCGCTGGCGATGATCGGCCGCTTGGGCATGAATGGCGGCCAGTACCAAGCGGTCGAGTTTTGCGGTGAAGCAGTGCGCCGGCTTGGCATGGCCGAACGAATGACCTTGTCGAACATGAGCGCCGAACTCGGTGCGCAGGCCGGTCTGATCGCGCCCGACGCCACCACCGCGCAGTGGCTGGCCGAGCACGGCGCGCCCGGCGTCGATGTCGCGCCGTGGCACAGCGACGCCGACGCCCCTGGCACCTGGCATCACTTTGACGCCAGCAGCTTGGCGCCGCAAGTGGCCGCGCCCCACAGCCCGGCCAATGTCTTTGCCGTGACCGACATCGAACCCACCCCCATCCAGGTGGCCTACATCGGCGCTTGCACTGGCGCCAAGCTCGAGGACCTGCGCGCGGCGGCGCACATCTTGCGCGGCCAGCACGTGGCCAAGGGCGTGCAACTGATGGTGGCACCGGCCAGTGTGGCCGACCTGGCGATGGCAAGGTCAGAAGGTGTGTTAGATCAATTGTTAGCCGCAGGGGCCACGCTCTTGCCCAGCACCTGTGGCGCCTGCG
>JAYVRO010000532.1:0-3203 GCA_043776165.1 Rubrivivax sp.
TGTGAATTACGAACAGGCGCGCAAAGCGGTGGCTGGCGCGATCGCCGAAGCACGCAAGATCGCCGTGCCCATGGCCGTGGCCGTGATGGACACCGCCGGCCAACTCGTGGCCTTCGAGCGCATGGACAACACACAAACCGCCAGCACCATGATCGCGCAGGACAAAGGTGCGTCGGCCGCCATGTACCGCCGCTCGACCAAGGTCTTCCAAGACCTCGTGGCCGGTGGTGGCGTGGGCTTGCGCGTGCTGCAACTGCGTGGCGCCATTGCGGTGGAAGGTGGCATCCCTTTGGTGGTTGACGGCAAGATCATTGGCGCCATTGGCGTCTCTGGCGGCTCGTCTGAGCAGGACGGCGTGGTGGCCAAGGCCGGCCTGGACGGCATGCTCAAGTAGTTTGTGCTGCGCTCGATATTTGGCTCGATTTGATCAGCATCAACGTTTCACATCAGCGCAACGCCGTGGCGCCCCGAGTCCAGGCACTTTGCTTGGCTGGGCCCACGGCCTCAGGCAAGTCGGCCCTGGCCATGGCGTTGGCCCAGGTGCTGCCCATCGAGATCATCAGTGTTGATTCCGCCCAGGTCTACCGCGGCCTGGACATCGGCACGGCCAAACCTGCGGCGGCTGAGCTTGCTGCTGTGCCACACCATCTGATCGACATCATCGAGCCCACGGACACCTACTCGGCAGCGCGGTTTGTGGCCGACGCGACAAAGCTCATCTCAGACGTTCATGAACGCGGCCGCTTGCCGGTGCTGGTAGGGGGCACCATGCTGTATTTCAAGGCCTTGCGGGATGGCTTGGACGAGATGCCCGCCGCCAACGCCAGCGTGCGCGCTGCCATTGAGGCCGAAGCCGCCGCCATCGGTTGGCCCGCCATGCACGCGCAACTCGCCGCCGTGGACGCCACAACCGCGGCGCGTCTGCCGCCGGCCGATGCGCAGCGCATTGGCCGCGCGCTGGAAGTGTGGCGTGTGAGCGGCCAACCGATCTCGTTTTGGCAACGTGGCGCACCGGCGCAAGGCGCCAGCAGCTCGCTGCCGCTCATCAGCCTGGAGCCCACCTCGCGTGCCTGGCTGCATGAACGAATTGCCCACCGTTTTGACGCCATGTTGGCCGCTGGGCTTGTTGACGAAGTACAGGCCCTGCGCCAGCGCGGTGACTTGCACGCCGAGCTGCCGGCCATGCGCTGCGTGGGCTACCGCCAAGTCTGGGCGGCGCTGGAGCTCAACCAGTTGAAACCGCTGCGCGAGCAAGGCATCGCTGCCACGCGGCAACTGGCCAAACGCCAGCTCACCTGGTTGCGGGGCATGAAGGAACGCACCGTGCTGGCCTGCGACGGGGCTGACTTTCCCGCACAGGGTTTGAATGTGCTGTGCCGAACCTTGGTCGGTGCCTGAACATGTTGTTGGTTGAAGGACTCAGCAAACACTACGGCAACGTGAGCGTTTTCAGCAACGTCACGCTGGACATCCGGTCCGGTGAGTTTGTTGCACTGCTCGGTGAATCGGGTGTGGGCAAGTCGACCTTGCTCAATTGCATTGCGGGTTTAGACGATGCTGACAGCGGCCAGGTCACCGTCTCAGGTCAAAGGTTAAACCAATTGAGTGACGACGCGCGTGCCTTGTTGCGCCGCGCCAAACTCGGTTTTGTCTTCCAAGCCTTTCATGTGCTGCCGCACCTGAGCGTGGCTGAAAACGTGGCCTTGCCGTTGATGTTGCTGGGCCGCATGAACAGCGCGCGCGTGCACGAGGTGCTGGCTGCGGTGGGGCTGGACGGCTTGCAATCGCGGCTGCCCGCCGAGCTGTCGGGGGGGCAGTTGCAGCGGGTGGCCATTGCGCGCGCCGTGGTGCACGCGCCGCAACTCATCTTGGCCGACGAGCCCACTGGCAACCTGGACCCCAACACTGCCGCGCAGGTGATGGCGCTGCTGCGCGCGCAAGTTCGCAACACCGGCGCAGCATGTTTGTTGGTCACGCACTCGCAGGCCGCAGCAGCGCTGGCCGACCGTGCCTTGCGCTTGACCGTTGCCGGCGTTGTTTGAGCCCCAAGCCCTGCCGCCGCTTTCGCCTCGACACCTGACCTCCCTATTGATTTATTGACCTGTTGATGTTGCTGCCCCAGCTCTTGCGCTTGTCGCTGCGCGAATGGCGCCACCACCCCTGGCGCCACGGCGTGGCGACCTTGGCCGTGGCCTTGGGCGTCGCTCTGGCGTGGTCGGTGCACCTCATCAACAGCTCAGCGTTGGCCGAGTTTTCGTCGGCCGTGCGCGCCGTGGGCGGCGAGCCCGACCTCGTGCTGCGCGCACAGCGCGATGGTTTTGACGACACGCTTTTTGAGCGTGTGGCAGTGCACGCCAGCGTGCAGGCCGCCAGCCCTGTGCTGGAGATCGACACCTATGCCCGCGGGCCTGCCGCCATCAGCTCACCTGAGACGTCAACAACACCTGAGGCCAGCCGCGTCGCCGTGCGCGTTTTGGGCGTAGACAGCCTGCGTCTGGCCAGCTTGTCGCCGCAGTTGCTGCCGCAGCCCGCTGGCCAAGAACCCCGTTTGGTTGCGCTCGACCCCCGATCCGCTTTCTTGAACCGCGCCGCCGCCGCGCAGTTGAACTTGGTGGCGGGGCAAACGCTGCATGTGCAAGTCGGCCAGGGTTGGCAATCGCTGCGCGTCGCGGGCAGCGTGGCGGCATCGGGTGGACCGCTGGTGGTGATGGACCTGGCGGGGGCGCAAACAACGTTTGAGATGACAGGTAAGCTTTCGCGCATCGATGTGCGTTTTTCGCCCGCGCTCAGCGCTGGCGAGCGCAGCGCCGCCATCACCGCCTGGGCCCTGCCGCGCAGCGTGCAGACGGTGGCCGCTGACGACGCCACGCAGCGCGCCGCCAACCTCTCACGCGCCTACCGTGTGAACCTCACTGTGCTGGCATTGGTGGCTTTGTTTGTCGGCGCTTTTCTTGTCTTTTCTGTGCTTTCTTTGTCGGTGGCGCAGCGCACACCGGCACTCGCGCTCTTGGGTGTGCTGGGCCTCACACGGGGCGAGCGCCGCACCTGGGTGCTGGCCGAATGCGCCGTGCTGGGCGCTGTGGGTAGCCTGCTGGGTCTGGCGGCAGGCACGGGACTGGCCGTGTTGGCTTTGCGCTGGATGGCTGGTGACCTCGGCGGCGGATATTTCTCTGGTGCAACGCCGTCATTGCAGTTTGACTTGG
>JAYVRO010000533.1:0-10955 GCA_043776165.1 Rubrivivax sp.
TCTGGCAAAACGCGGGTGCTGACAACGCGCATCGCGTGGCTGATGCAGACCGGGCAGGTGTCGCCCGGCGGTGTGATGGCCGTGACCTTCACCAACAAGTCGGCCAAAGAGATGCTTGCGCGCTTGTCCAGCATGCTGCCGGTGGCCGTGCGGGGCATGTGGATTGGCACTTTTCATGGCTTGTGCAACCGCTTCTTGCGCGCGCACTGGAAACTCGCAGGTTTGCCGCAGAGTTTTCAAATTCTGGACAGTTCTGACCAACTCAGTGCAGTCAAACGGGTCATCAAGGGCATGAACCTGGACGAAGAGCGCTATGTGCCCAAGCAGGTGACCTGGTTCATTGCGGGTAAAAAAGAAGACGGCCATCGCCCGCGGAATGTGGAAGTGCAGGACATGCACACCACCAAGCTGGTGGAGATCTACCAAGCCTACGAAGACCAGTGCCAGCGCGAAGGTGTGGTGGACTTTGGTGAGCTGATGCTGCGCAGCTACGAGCTGATGCGTGACAACGACCCCGTGCGCGAGCACTACCAGCGCCGCTTTCGGCACATCTTGGTGGACGAATTTCAGGATACCAACCGCTTGCAGTACGCCTGGCTAAAGATGTTTGCGCCGCCTTCGCGTTGGTCGTCTGCGTCATCTCAAGGGTTAGAGGCGCAGGGCATTTTTGCGGTGGGTGACGACGACCAGAGCATCTACGCTTTTCGTGGTGCGCGGGTGGGCAACATGGCGGACTTTGAGCGCGAATACCGCGTGAGCAAGGTCATCAAGTTGGAGCAGAACTACCGCAGCTTTGGCAACATCTTGGACAGCGCCAACGCGCTGATCTCGCACAACGCCACGCGTCTTGGCAAAACCCTGCGCACCGACGCCGGCGCTGGAGAACCGCTGCGCGTGGTGGAGTCGCCCAGCGACTTTGCAGAAGCCCAGTGGCTGCTGGAAGAAGCCCAGCAACTGCACCGCAGTGGTACGCCACGCAGCGAGATCGCGGTGCTGTACCGCAGCAACGCACAAAGCCGCGTGATCGAGAGTGCGCTCTTCAATGCCAGCGTGCCTTACCGCGTGTATGGCGGCCTGCGCTTTTTTGAGCGCGCGGAAGTGAAGCATGCGCTGGCCTATTTGCGTTTGATTGAGAACACCAACGACGACACGAGTTTTTTGCGCGTGGTGAACTTCCCCACCCGCGGCATTGGCGCGCGCACGATTGAGCTTTTGCAAGACGCAGCGCGCGCCAGCGGCCGCAGCCTCATGCAAAGCGTGGGCAGCGTGGCGGGCAAGGGCGGTGGCAACTTGCTGGTCTTTGTGAAGCGCATTGAAGCCATGCGGGACGCGACCAAAGGTTTGACATTACGCGAAATCATCGAGCACATGTTGCAGGGCTCAGGCCTCGTCGACTTTTACAAGACCGACAAAGAGGGCCAAGACCGCATCGAGAACCTGGAAGAGTTGGTCAACGCGGCCGAATCCTTTGTCATGCAAGAAGGCTTTGGCAAAGACGCGGTGGCCATGCCGGTGGACGAGCACGGTGGCGCCCAGGGCCAAGGCACCGACGTTTCGACCTCAGCCAACAATTCATTCAACACGTCGATCAACACCTTGGTCAACACCTTGGTCAACACCGCGCCCGATGCAGAGACAGGCGAGATCATGTCGCCCCTGGCGGCATTCTTGACCCATGCGTCATTGGAAGCGGGTGACAACCAGGCCCAGGCCGGCCAAGACGCGGTGCAACTGATGACCGTGCACTCGGCCAAGGGCCTGGAGTTCGACGCGGTGTTCATCACCGGCATTGAAGAAGGCCTGTTCCCGCACGAACAAAGTCTGAGCGACGCTGACGGCGTGGAAGAAGAGCGCCGCCTGATGTACGTGGCCATCACGCGGGCACGCAAGCGCTTGTACTTGAGTTTCAGCCAAACACGCATGCTGCACGGGCAAACACGCTACAACGTGAAGAGCCGCTTTTTTGATGAATTGCCAGACGAGTGTCTGAAGTGGATCACGCCGCGCCAACAGGCTTTTGGTTCAGGCTACGCCAAACCGTACCAAGAGGCGTGGCAGCGCGGCAGTGGGCTCAGCGGCATCGTCGGTGCAGGGCGCCAGGCGCCGCGCGAAGCCCCCCGTGAGGCACCACCACCGCCCATGCAGCGCAGTGCCAACACACAGGCCGCGCAGGGTGGTCTGCGTGTGGGGCAGTCGGTGTTCCACGGCAAGTTTGGTGAAGGCGTGATCATCACGCTGGAAAGTGCCGGGGTCGACGCCCGCGCGCAGGTCAATTTTGGGCGCCACGGCAGCAAGTGGCTGGCCTTGTCGATTGCCAAGTTGACGCCCATCGACTGACCGCGACTCACCCAAACGGGTGCTCTCTGCGAAACAAAACGGTGCGTCATGCACCGAACTAATGCGAGGCGTTGCGAATTAATGCCACGAAGCCTCGCACCAATGCGGGCACAAGAATTGCTTTCTTGGTGCGGTTAGAGCCCTGATGGTGCGTCATGTCGACGCCATCAACAGGGCGCAGGAGACAACACCGTGGAACAAGTCAAACAAGGCACCGATGCCCTGTTCATTTTGCTCGGCGCCATCATGGTGCTGGCCATGCACGCGGGCTTCGCGTTCCTGGAGCTCGGCACCGTGCGCAAAAAGAACCAGGTCAATGCCCTGGTGAAGATCTTGGTGGACTTTTCTGTCTCCACCATCGCCTACTTTTTTGTCGGCTACACCGTGGCTTACGGTGTTGATTTTTATGCTGGGGCGGGCACGCTGGCGGCAAAAAACGGCTACGAGCTGGTGAAGTTTTTTTTCCTGCTCACCTTCGCAGCGGCCATTCCCGCCATTGTTTCTGGCGGCATTGCAGAGCGCGCGCGCTTCATGCCGCAGCTCATCGCCACGGCCGTGTTGGTGGGCGTGATCTACCCGCTTTTTGAAGGTGCAGTTTGGGGTTCACGCTTTGGCTTTCAGGACTTCATCAAGGGTGCCACGGGTGTTGAGTTCCACGACTTTGCTGGCAGTGTCGTGGTCCACGCCGTGGGTGGTTGGATCGGCCTTGTCGCTGTGGTGCTCTTGGGCGCGCGACACAACCGCTATCGCAAAGACGGCGCCATCAGCGCGCACCCGCCTTCATCGATTCCCTTCCTCGCCTTGGGCGCTTGGGTGCTGGCCGTGGGCTGGTTTGGCTTCAACGTGATGAGCGCACAGACTATCGACAAGATTTCTGGCCTGGTGGCCGTGAATTCTTTGATGGCCATGGTGGGTGGCACCTTGGTGGCCACGCTCATCGGCCGCAATGACCCGGGCTTCGTCTACAACGGCCCGCTGGCCGGCTTGGTGGCTGTGTGTGCGGGCTCCGACGTGATGCACCCGGCTGGCGCCTTGGTGGTGGGTGGCTTGGCCGGCGCCATCTTCGTTGTCATGTTCACTCTCACGCAAAACCGCTGGAAGATCGACGACGTGCTGGGCGTGTGGCCCCTGCACGGCTTGTGCGGCGCATGGGGCGGCATCGCCTGCGGCATCTTTGGCCTGCCTGCGCTGGGCGGCTTGGGCGGCGTGAGCTTCAGCGCGCAGCTCATGGGCACGGCGGCCGGTGTGTTGTGGGCGTTGGTTGGCGGCGCAGTGGTTTACGGTGGCATCAAGGCTGTGATGGGTTTGCGCTTGTCGGCCGAAGAAGAACACGATGGCGCCGACCTGAGCATTCACCGCATTGGCGCCACACCTGAGCGCGAGGCGAACTGGTAGCGCTTGCAGCGCTTAACTTTCGACAGTAGGCGGCGATACGGCGCCGCTGAAGCTGTCGTTGAAAGTGAACAGCACCGAGATGTAAAACACGGTGCTGAACATCAGCGCTGCGGGCAGAGCGATCGAGGACGCCATCTGGCGTAAACCCAGCGCTTCAAAGACAAGTGCGGTGATGACGCCAAAGAGCAACACCAGAAGCGTCCAGGCGAGTCCATAGACGGTGAAGGCGCCTTTGCTTCGCCACACGGCCAAGGCGCTCGAAAAAAGTGCCTGGCCCACGCCTTGGCTGCCCCAGTGCACCAAGGCCGGTGCATGCCAGAACAGCACCGACAACAGGGTGCCAAAGACCGTGCCCACCACGGTGGCCCAAAACACCCCTGGTTCGGCCAGCACAGCGTAGATGTCTTCGGGCTTGCCGTTGGCCTTGGCGGCCAGCGTCTGCAAACGATGCAAGGCGTTGTCTGAGATGGCATCGCACAGCATCAGCAAGGCCACAGCGGCCACGCCATAGAGGGCGCACAGGATGAGCAAGGAGCGGCGTTTGGTCGCGTCACCACGCAGCGGCTCGATGAAGTGCGACGGCCCCACAGGCCCGCCCGTCAAGGCCGATTGGCCCGCCAGCATGAAGCCCAGCGAGAGCAGCGGCAACATCATCATCTGCAACAGGCCACCCAAGTTGGGCAAGAGCGAGAGCACCAGCGCGGCCAGCAAGAAAAGCACAAACATGCTTGCAAAGGCCAGCGGTTTGCGCGCGAACAAAACAAAGCCATCGCGCAGCCAGATCAAGCCATGGGCAGGAGCAACACTTTTCAGAATCAAGGGCATGGGCGGGGTAGGCTGATCAAAGCGTTGGTGACCAAGGCGCGCTGATGCGCTGGGTCAATAGATGTTCGAAGTGTGCCGGGTCTTTGGGCTTGAGCAGCGCGGCGCTGCGCGGCAGGTGCCAGTCCCACAGGCGCGAAATCCAAAAGCGCAGCGCGGCGGCGCGCAGCATGGCCGCAAACAACTGCCGTTCTGCGGCGGTGAAGGCACGCACGGTTTGGTAGGCCTTGACGAAGGTGTTGGCGAGGGTGTCGTCGAGCTTCACACCGTCAGCGCCAAGGCACCAGTCGTTGAGGCACACGGCCACGTCAAAGAGCAGGGCCTCGGTGCCTGCAAAGTAGAAGTCGAAAAAACCGCACAAGGTGTCTGGCCCAGCGGTGTCGTCAAACATCACGTTGTCACGGAAGAGGTCGGCGTGGATGGGGCCGCGTGGCAGGGCCTGCCCTGGTGTTGAGGCTGCCATTTGGTGCTGAAACGCCAGCTCGTTTTGCAGCAGCGCGGCCTGCGCTGCGGTGATATGCGGCAAGACCGCGGGCGCAGTGGCTGTCCACCAATCAAGGCCGCGTTTGTGCGGCTGTTGCAGTTTGAAGCGAGCGCCCGACACATGCATCTTGGCCAGCATGGCGCCGACTTGCGTGGCGTGGGTCACCTGGGGCGTTAACCGATGACCGCCGGGCAAGCGCGTCACGATGGTTGCGGGCTTGCCTGCCACCTTGTGCACCAGCGCGCCCTGCGCATCGGCCTGGGGTGCGGGCACGGGAACGCCTTGTGCAGCCAGGTGCTGCATCAATTGCAAGTAGTAGGGCAGCTCACTTGACGACAAGCGCTCAAACAAGGTCAACACCCATTGGCCGCGGGTTGTACTGGCGTAGTAGTTGGTGTTTTCAATGCCCGAACGGATGCCCGTGAGTTCGGTGAGCGTGCCCAGGCCGAGCTTGTTGCACAGGGCGCCCGCTTCAAGCGGGCTGACTTCGGTGTAGACCGCCATGGGCGCATTTTAGGCGGCGCGACAATCGGCCCATGACGAAACCCACACTCTTGCTCGTCGACGGTTCGAGCTACTTGTATCGCGCATTTCATGCCATGCCCGACCTGCGTTCGCCGGCTGGTTTCCCGACCGGCGCCATTCACGGCATGGTGGCCATGATGAAGCGGCTGCGCGAGCAGTTTCCGGCCGAGCACGCGGCCTGTGTTTTTGACGCCAAGGGCCCCACGTTCCGCGACGCCTGGTACGACCAGTACAAAGCCCAGCGCGCGCCCATGCCGGATTTGTTGGTGCAGCAAATAGCGCCCATCCATGACGTGGTGCGACTGCTTGGTTGGCCGGTGATTGAAGTGCCCGGCATCGAGGCCGACGACGCGATCGGTACCTTGTCGCGGGTGGCGGCGCAGAGCGGCCACCGGGTGGTGATTTCTACAGGCGACAAAGACCTCGCGCAGTTGGTCAACGCCGACGTCACGCTCATCAATACGATGAGCAATGAGCGGTTGGACATCGACGGCGTGAAGGCCAAGTTTGGCGTTCCACCCGATCGCATCATTGACTACCTGACCTTGATCGGTGACACCGTGGACAACGTGCCTGGCGTCGACAAAGTCGGGCCCAAGACCGCCGCCAAGTGGATTGCCGAACATGGCTCACTCGACGGTGTGGTGGCTGCCGCTGACAGCATCAAGGGCGCTGCGGGTGAGAACTTGCGCAAGGCGCTTGACTGGTTGCCCATGGGGCGCAAGCTCATCACTGTGGTGCTGGACTGCGATTTGTCAGCGCATGTGGCGGGTTGGCCCGGGCTCGAGGCCTTGGCGTTGCGTGATGTTGATCGCCAGGCCTTGCTGGAGTTTTTTGTGCGCCACGGTTTTCGCAGTTGGCGCAACGAGTTGGAGCAATCGCTGGGTGTTGTGGCCGGCCCTGCTGCTACCGGTGCTGTTGTTGCTGGTTCCGTTGTTGTCGGTTCATCACCAAGCGCAACAAGCGTGGCCACCGTCACCACAGTGAGCCCTGGCGTCCACGCCATCACCCCGCCGCCCGCGCCAGCGTTGCGTGACTACGAAACCATCACCAGCCTGGAGCGCTTGGATCACTGGTTGACGCAACTGCAAGCTGCACCGCTGGCAGCCATCGATACAGAAACAGACTCACTCGACCACCTGCGAGCCCGCATCGTGGGCATCTCGTTTGCTACCGAACCAGGCCGCGCGGCCTATGTGCCCACGGGGCACAGTTACGCCGACGCGCCAGCGCAGTTGCCGCTGGCCGATGTGCTGGCGCGTTTGAAGCCCTGGCTCGAAGACCCGAGCCAGGCCAAGCTTGGCCAAAACATCAAATACGACTTGCATGTTTTCGCCAATCACGACATTACCGTTCGAGGTTACTTGCATGACACGATGCTGGAAAGTTACGTCCTCGAAGCCCACAAAACCCATGGCTTGGGCGCCCTGGGTGAGCGCCACCTGGGCCGCAAAGGCCTGAGTTTTGAGGACCTGTGTGGCAAGGGCGTGCACCAAATTCCATTTGCCCAGGTCGACGTGGCGCGCGCCACAGAATATTCGGGCGAAGACAGTGATATGGCGCTGCAAGTGCACCAGGTGCTGTGGCCGCAGATTGCAGCCAGTGCGCAGCTGCGCGACGTCTACGAGCGCATCGAGCTGCCTGTGGCCACCGTGCTGGAGCGCATCGAGCGCCACGGTGTGTTGATTGACAGTGCCTTGTTGGCGCGCCAAAGCCAGCAGTTGGCCGAGCGCATGGTGCAGCTGGAACAAGAGGCCTACGCGATCGCTGGCCAACCTTTCAACTTGGGCAGCCCGAAGCAGATTGGTGAGATCTTGTTCATCAAACTCGGCTTGCCGGTGAAGAAAAAAACCGCCAGCGGTGCACCCAGTACCGACGAAGAAGTGCTGCAAGAACTGGCTGCTGACTACCCGCTGCCAGCGCGCATCTTGGAGCACCGCAGCATGGCCAAGTTGAAGGGCACGTACACGGACAAATTGCCTTTGATGGTGAACCCGACAACAGGCCGCGTGCACACCAACTATGCGCAGGCGGTGGCTGTCACCGGGCGCTTGTCCAGCAACGACCCCAACTTGCAAAACATCCCTATCCGCACGGCCGAGGGGCGGCGCATCCGCGAGGCTTTCATCGCGCCGCCGGGGCACCACATCCTGAGTGCGGACTACTCCCAGATCGAGCTGCGAATCATGGCCCACATCAGTGGCGACGATGGCCTGCTGCGCGCGTTTGCGCAGGGCATTGACGTGCACCGCGCCACCGCCAGCGAGGTCTTCAATGTGCCCGTGGTGGATGTCAGTACCGAGCAGCGGCGTTACGCCAAGGTCATCAACTTTGGCCTCATCTACGGCATGGGCGCTTTTGGTTTAGCGAGCAACTTGGGCATCGAGCAAAAGGCCGCGCGCGACTACATCGAACGCTACTTTGCGCGCTTTGCCGGCGTGAAGCGCTACATGGACGAGACCAAGATCCGAGCGCGAGAAACGGGCTACGTGGAAACGGTTTTTGGTCGCCGCCTGTGGCTGCCAGAAATCGCCGGCGGCAACGGCCCGCGCCGAGCAGGCGCCGAGCGCCAAGCCATCAACGCGCCCATGCAAGGCACTGCTGCCGATCTCATCAAGCTGGCGATGATTGCTGTGCAAAACACGCTGGATGTGGAACAGCGTGCCTCGCGCATGGTCATGCAGGTGCATGACGAATTGGTGCTGGAAGTGCCCGAGACCGAGCTCGCCTGGGCCCGCGAGGCCGTGCCCCGTTTGATGGCCGGCGTGGCGCAACTCAAGGTGCCGCTACTGGCCGAAGTGGGGGTTGGAAAAAGTTGGGACGAGGCCCACTGAGCCCAGAAATCGAAGTTGACCGCGCGTCATCGCTGGTACGTCGTCATTGAGTTCGTCAACACGCAACGGGCGCTGCTCTGGAAACTGACGACGCGACATATCCCAAAACGGGACTAAACTGTAGTCGATGCGAGTGATTGCCGTGTCCACTCTTCGAGCTTTCTGGCGGCGCCATCCCGATGCCGAACAACCACTCAAAGCGTGGTACCAGGAAGTCACTGGGGCGGCCTGGTCCCAGCCCGCAGATATCAAGGCGCAGTACCGCAGCGCCAGTGTGCTGAAAAACCGTCGTGTGGTATTCAACATCAAAGGCAACGACTACCGGCTGATCGTGGCCATCACGTACAAGCTACAGATCGTCTACGTGAAGTTTGTAGGCACGCACACGGAGTACGACGCAGTAGACGCACAAACCATCGATTCGGCCTGATCGGCCACGAAGGAAGACATGGACATCCGCCCTATCCGTACAAAGGCCGACTACAAGGCCACCCTCAAAGAGATTTCGACCTTGATGGCTAGCGACCCCAATTTGGGCACGCCCGAGGGTGATCGCCTGGACATTCTGGCCACGCTGGTGCAAGCCTACGAAGCCAAGCATGAGCCCATCACAGCACCCGATCCAGTGGAAGCCATCAAGTTCCGGATGGATCAAAGTGGTCTCTCGGTCAAAGATCTTGAGCCGATGATCGGCAAAAGCAACCGTGTGTACGAAATCCTGAATCGCAAACGGCCTTTGACATTGGCCATGATCCGCAGACTGCACAAGAACCTGGGCATCCCGGCAGATGTGCTGATTGCGAAAACGGCTACGGGGTGATCGTCGGCCTTTTTTCTGCCTCACTTCGGCGCGACATCAACGCCACCTCAGCACCAAATCAAGGCGCGAACTTGTAGTCAGTCTTGGCTGCCTTGCGCAGCTCTTCCTGGAACTGTTGCAGCTTGCCGCCTTCAATGCGCTGCTTGATTTGTTCCTTCACCTCGTCAAAGGCCGGGAAGGCTGCTTCGCGTGATTCTTCAAGCTTGATGATGTGGAAACCGAACTGCGTCTTCACCGGTTCTTGCGTCATCTCGCCCTTTTTCAGCGCGGCCATGGCTTTGCCAAATTCCGGCACGTAAGAGTCGGCCTTCGCAAAGTCCAGGTCACCCCCGTTGGCGCCCGAACCCGGGTCTTTGGAGTGCTTCTTGGCCAGCTCTTCAAAGCTGCCACCGGCCTTGATCTGGGCGATCAAACCTTTGGCTTCATCTTCTTTTTCGACCAGGATGTGGCGTGCGCGGTATTCGGTGCCGGTGGCCTGGCCCTTGAACTTGTCGTACTCGACCTGGCCTTCGGCATCGCTCACCGGGTTCTTCTTTTTGTAGCTCTCGAACAGCTCGCGAATCAAGATGCTTTGGCGTGCCAACTCCATTTGCGCGCGGAACTCGGCACTGCCAGCAATGCCGCGTTTTTCGGCTTCCTGGGCAAAAATTTCGCGCAACACCACTTGCTCTTTGGCCTGGCCCAATTGTTCTGCGGGCACCTTCTGGCCGCCCCGTTCGGCTTGGGCGATCAACGCGTCAAGGCGCGCTTTGGGCACCGGTTTTCCATTGACGATGGCGATGTTTTGCGCTTGTGCGGCTTGCGGCAGTGCCAAGGTGGTGGCCGCGATGGCCAGCGACGTGAGCGTGGCGCGCGCGACGAGTGTCAGAGTCTTCATGGGTGGTGTTCTGGGTTGGTGGATGGCTGCCCGCGCTGCAATCGTTGGGCAGGACCACGGGTGGTTGGCGGATGCGCTTCGAGACAGGTGCGCTAAGAAGGTTCAAACCTCGTCAGGGGCGCGCGCATCGATGGCAAGTGCGTGGATTCCCTGGGGCCCCAGTGGGCCAAGGGCATCATAAACGAGGCGATGTCGGCCCACGCGACTGAGCCCTGCAAAGCGCGCGCTGCAAAGGCGCGCCGTGAAGTGCCCGCCTTCGCGCGCACCGGCGTGTCCCGCATGCAAATGGCTGTCGTCGATGACCTCCACCGAGAGCGGCGCCAGCGCGTCGCGCAAGCGGGTTTCGATCCATTCACAGCGTGTCATGGTTTGACCGGGTTGTCGGCGGCGTCACGAGCGCCGGGCGCAGAGACGTTGATCGTCGTGCTGGCCTCATCGTCTTTCATGAAACGCGCCAAATAAAGCGCCTGGGCGAAAGTGAAGGCAAACATGAGCCCGATACCGCCAAAAAGCTTGTAGCTCACCCAGGTGTCTAAGCTGAAACTGTAAGCCACATAAAGATTGAGCAAACCCATCAGCACGAAAAACGCGATCCAGGCAACGTTGAGCTTTTGCCACACCTGGGTGGGCACATTGAGCTGTTTGCCGAGCATGGCGCGCAGCAAGTTTTTGCCAAAAAGCAAGGGCCCGAGCCAGAAGGCTGCGGCCATCACCCAATAAAAGATGGTGGGCTTCCATTTGATGAAGTTGTCGTTGCGAAACCAGATCGTGGCGCCGCCCATCAACACCACGATCGCCAGGGTGGCCCAGAGCATGGTGCCCACCTTTTTGCCACGCAGTTTGATCCAGGCGACTTGGGCC
>JAYVRO010000534.1:0-3190 GCA_043776165.1 Rubrivivax sp.
GGCCACACCCGCGGCAGCCAGGCATTCGCCCACCGCGCTGCCTGCGCCGCCCATCACGCAGCCTTCTTCAACGGTGATGATGGCGTCGTGTGTGCGGGCCATTTGCAATACCAGCTCAGCGTCCAGTGGCTTGGCGTAGCGCATGTCGACCACCGTAGCGTCAAACGCTAATGCAGCCGCTAACGCAGGGTGCAACACGGTGCCAAAAGCGAGGATAACCAAGCGCTTGTTGCCGCGTGAATCAGCAGGCAGCGACGATGTGCGGCGCACCACGCCTTGGCCCCAGGGCCAGGTGGTCAGGGTCCGGTCGATGGCCGCACCCACGCCCGCACCACGCGGGTAGCGAACAGCGACTGGGCCGTTCTGCGCAAAAGCTGTGCTCAGGGCCTGGCGGCATTCGTTTTCGTCGCTGGGCGTGAGCATGGCGCAGTTGGGCACACAGCGCACAAAAGCAATGTCGTAAGCGCCGCAGTGTGTGGCGCCATCCGCGCCCACGATGCCTGCGCGGTCCAGCGCAAAAACCACGGGCAGGTTTTGGATGGCCACGTCGTGGATGAGTTGGTCGTAGCCACGCTGCAAGAACGTTGAGTAGATCGCCACCACGGGCTTCAGGCCCTCGCAGGCCAGGCCTGCGGCAAAGGTGACTGCATGCTGTTCGGCAATGCCCACGTCAAAGTAGCGGCCCGGAAAACGCTTGTGAAATTCGACCATGCCCGAGCCTTCACGCATGGCGGGTGTGATGGCCACCAAACGGGGGTCGGCCTCGGCCATGTCGCACAGCCATTGGCCAAACACATGCATGAAACTGGGCTTGCTGGCGGCGCTCTTGGGGAAGCCCTCGGCGGGATTGAATTTGGCAGAGGCCGCGTGGTACTTCACCGGGTCGGCCTCGGCGAGCTTGTAGCCGTACCCCTTTTTGGTGACCACGTGAAGAAACTGCGGGCCCCGCTTGCCACGCAGGTTTTCCAGGGTCGGAATCAGCGATTCCAGGTCGTGGCCATCAATGGGGCCCACGTAGTTGAAGCCAAATTCTTCAAAGATGGTGCAGGGCACGACCATGCCTTTGGCATGCTCTTCAAAACGCCGTGCCAGCTCAAAAAGCGGCGGCGCCACTTTCAGCATCTGCTTGGCACCTTCGCGTGCTGCCGAGTAAAAGTTGCCGCTCATCAAGCGGGCGAGATATTTGTTCAAGGCGCCGACGGGTGGGCTGATCGACATGTCGTTGTCGTTGAGCACCACCAGCACATCACCATGCACACCGTTGTGCGCCACACCAGCGTTGTTGAGGGCTTCAAAAGCCATGCCGGCGCTCATGGCCCCGTCACCAATGATGGCCACGGCTTTGCGCTCTTCGCCCTTGAGCTTGGCCGCCAGAGCCATGCCCAGCGCGGCAGAAATCGACGTGGACGAGTGCGCCGTGCCAAAACTGTCGTACTCACTCTCGTCACGGCGCGGGAAGCCGCCGATGCCGCCCAACTGGCGAAGCGTGCCCATCTGATCGCGCCGCCCGGTGAGGATCTTGTGCGGGTAGGTTTGATGACCGACGTCCCACACCAAGCGGTCATGGGGGGTGTTGAAGACGTAATGCAAAGCGATGGTGAGCTCCACCGTGCCCAGGTTGCTGGACAAATGGCCGCCGGTTTGGCTCACGCTGTGCAGCACAAAGTCGCGCAGTTCGCGCGCCAACTGGGGCAGGTCGCCGCGTGGCATGCGGCGCAGGTCAGCGGGGCTGTTGATGGTTGAAAGCAGCGAGGTCGAACTCATTTTTTAACTGTCCCGCTCCACCACCAAAGTGGCAAGCTGTTCAAGTCGAGCGGTGTGGGCCAAGCCACTGTGGGCCAGTGCGGCCAACGCCTGTGCGTGCAGCTCACGGGCGTTGCGCCGCGCAGCGTCCAATCCAAGCACTGACACATAGGTGGGCTTGTTGGCGTGCTTGTCTTTGCCCGCAGTCTTGCCAAGCACAGCGCTGTCTTGCGTCACGTCCAGGATGTCATCCACCACCTGAAAGGCCAGGCCCATGGCGTCACCATAGTCAGCCAATGCCTGCCATTGGTGGGGGTTGGTGGTGCCACACGCGCCGCCCATCAAAACACTGGCTTGTAGAAGGGCACCGGTTTTGCGGTGGTGCATTTCGCGCAGCGCGGCCTCACGCAGCGGCTGGCCCACGCTGGCCAGGTCAATGGCTTGGCCACCGGCCATGCCCGCGTGGCCCGCCGAACGCGCCAACAATCCGCACAGGCGGGCTTGAAGCGCTGGACTGATGTCGCACTCACTCGCCTCGGGCGTTAAAACTTCAAAAGCCAGCGCCTGCATGGCGTCACCCGCCAGCATGGCCTGAGCTTGACCAAATTGCACATGCACGGTGGGCTTGCCACGGCGCAGCACATCGTTGTCCATGCAGGGCATGTCGTCATGCACCAGGGAATAGGCATGGATCAGCTCCGCCGCCACCGCAGCGCGCAAAGCAGCGGCACGGTCGCCACTCACTGCATGGCACGCTGCCATTACGAGCATGGGGCGCAGCCGTTTGCCGCCGTCAAGCACGCCATAGCGCATGGCATGGCCGAGGCCCGCAGGGGCGTTGGCGGGCACCCAGGCTTGCAGCGCCGTTTCCACTGCTGCGAGCTCTTGACGCATCCAAGCTCCCATGTCGTCAGCCGTCACGTGCCAGTCCAATCCTTCAACTGACCGTCTTCAAAGACCTTCACTTGCGCTTCAACGGCCTGCAGACGGTTTTTGCAAAAGGACATCAATTCCGTGGCGCGGCGGTAGCCATCCAAGAGTTGCTCTAGCGGCATCTGGCCAGATTCCATTTGCGCCACCAGGGCGTCCAACTCGGCCAGGGCGGCTTCGTAATTGGCGGGTTCTTTAGGGGTTGGAGCAGCGCTGCGTGGCATGGGGAAGGGTCAAAGCGAGCGGCGATTTTAGACCGGGGCACTTTGCCCCGCCGCCTTGCCTTGCACCTGGCCTCACCCGTTGACTCAGGGTGACCGTGCGATCCCATCCCAGGTCACAAAAATGGCCCTGGGTAGAATCTCGGCTTCGCTTGCGTCATGCGCCCGTTGGGGGGCTTGACAAGAGTGCACAAACCCACCCGCAGGGCCAACGAGTGGGGGCTAGAGTGTTCCGAACCATAAGTTTCGGAACATGATGAAAACGCTGGATTCAGCCCGAGGCCTAGGCGCAAACC
>JAYVRO010000535.1:0-3190 GCA_043776165.1 Rubrivivax sp.
GCAAAGCCATGGCCAAGAGCCCTGACGACCGCTACCAAAGCGCAGACGAGATGCGCGCCGCCATCAACCGTGCAGTTGCGCAGCAAGAAACTGAAACCACGCTCGTGATGCCACGTGACTACGCGGCCACGATTCGGGTGCCACGCCTGCAGACACCACCGGGGGTGTCGCCGCTGAAGCAGCAAGACAAATCGCCGCTCCATTTGCATGCCACGCCACAACGTCGGAGCATGAACTGGGTTTTGGGCATCGCGGCCATGGCGCTGGCGCTCATCGTTGCGCTGGTGGCGACCACAGGAGGTTTCCAGTTCGGTAAGAAGGGCGGCGCTGAGGTCGCTGTCACTTCGCCCGCACCAGGCGCGGCGCTTGTGTCGGAGGCACAACAACCCGCCATTCCTGCCGCCGTTCCCGAAGTCACTCCCGCAGCCACTCAGGCAATTGCACAAGCACCTGCACCTCGACCGGCACCGGCACCAGCACCTTCAGCCGAGATGGCCGTCAACCCAACATCGACACCCGCGCCTGATTTCGGGGTTGATTGGGCACGCCGCGTCGCCTTGCTGGATGCGCCCTCTGCGACCAAGAGCGCGGGCGCCGCATTGGTCGTCCTTCTCGATGCCACTACCGATGTCGACCGGCGCGTTTTGAAAGAAATCGACGCCGCTATCAACAAGTTTCCCAGGCTCACCGCGCTGGCGTTGGGCCTGGGAAACAACGCCGCCCTCACGCTGGGCGCAGCCACGGCTTTACCAGGTCCCACCAGCAACAGTCCGGAGTCGTTGCAGGCCACCGAGGCCACGGCGTTGCGCCGCTGCGCCGAGCGCGTGGTGGCGCCTTGCCAGGTTGTGCAGATGTCAGGCGTATTTCGCAAACGGGCCTTGATTGACCTGGTACGAAACCTGGCCCCCTACAGCGTGGGCGAGGTACGCGAGAACACCGTGCGCACATGGCCTGCGAAGTTAGACGCACTCAACAAGCGTGCCGAAGAGATTGCCAAAACCAGTGCGGCTGCCGCTGCCGTGACGGCAATGGCAACAGTGGCGCCAGCGCCAACACTGGCCGCTTCGCCACCACCGCGCCCCGTGGCTGAAACGAGCCAACCCGTGGTGCAGTCACCCAGCAACGAGTGGGGCGACGCCGTCCAGCGGCTGAGGGCCGGCGGCGGGAAAATGCAGTTCGCCGAAGCGTTCGCCACCTTGCTGAATGTGCAGTCAGCCAACGAGCTGGCGGCATTGACGCAGTTTGAAGTCGCCATGAAGCGCCTGCGTTGGAAAAGCGCCGCCGCCGTGGGCGAAAAGAACGGCCTGTTGGGTTGGACTTACGTCTCAGCTCAGTCCAGCCAGGGCTGGGCGGCTGACGATGCTCTGGCGCAGTGTCTTCAGCAGACCAGCGCCGCTTGCGTGGTGATGATGCGTGACGGCAAATTCATAGACTCCGCGTTGATTGAGCTGGCACCAAGGCTCACCCAAAAACGACAAGCGCAAGTGCGTGAAGCTTTCATCGGCGCCATCCAACGCAATCTGCAACGCGGCATTTGATCCCCGCAAAGCGCGCGTGTTGGCACGCAATCAGGACTTCACGCAGTCCACAAAATAGCTGCGCCCACCCGCGCCGTTGTCCACCTCCACCAACCCGTGTACATCGGTGTCGAAGCCAGGGTACTGCGCATTGAACTCACGTGTGAAGCGCAAGTAGTCCACGATCTTTTTGTTGAAACGCTCGCCTGGAATGAGCAATGGAATGCCCGGAGGGTAAGGCGTGAGCAGCGCGGTGGTGATGCGCCCTTCCAAAGCGTCAATCGGCACGCGCTCTGTCTTGCGGTGGGCGATGTGGGCAAAGGCGTCGCTGGGCTTCATGGCCGGTTGAAGGTCGGACAGATACATTTCGGTCACGAGCCGCGCGATGTCGCCTTTGGCGTACATCTCGTGGATGCTTTGGCACAGATCGCGCAGGCCCGTTTGCTCGTAGCGCGGGTGCGCTGCACAGAACTCGGGCAGCACGCGCCAGATGGGCGCGTTTTTGTCGTAGTCATCTTTGAACTGCTGCAGCGCCGTGAGCAAGGTGTTCCAGCGACCCTTGGTGATGCCAATGGTGAACATGATGAAAAAGCTGTAGAGGCCCGTCTTCTCGACGACCACGCCGTGTTCTACCAAATAGCGCGTGACGATGGCCGCTGGTATGCCGGTTTTGGCGAAGCGCCCGTTCATGTTCAGGCCCGGCGTGATGACCGTGCTCTTGATCGGGTCGAGCATGTTGAAGCCCGCCGCGAGATCGCCAAAGCCATGCCACTTGTCGCCGGTTTTGAGCATCCAGTCAGCCGCACGACCAATGCCTTCGTCGACCAGTTTGTCCGGCCCCCAGACTTTGAACCACCAGTCTTTGCCGTACTCTTTGTCGACCTTGCGCATGGCACGGCGAAAGTCCAGCGCTTCGAGCAAGCTCTCTTCGACCAAAGCAGTACCGCTGGGCCGCTCCATCATGGCTGCGGCAACGTCGCAACTCGCAATGATCGCGTAATTGGGGCTGGTGGAGGTGTGCATCAAGTAGGCCTCGTTGAAGAGGTGCCTGTCCAACTTGCGCTCTTGTGCGTCTTGCACCAACACTTGTGAAGCTTGGCTGATACCGGCCAGGAGCTTGTGCGTGCTTTGTGTGGCGAAGACGAGTTGCTGCTTAGGCCGTGCGCGCTTTTTGCCCATGGCGTGGAAACTGCCGTAAAAGCTGTGAAAGGCCGCGTGCGGCAGCCAGGCTTCGTCAAAGTGCAGCGTGTCGATGTAGCCGTCGGTCGCGTTTTTGATGGTCTCGGTGTTGTAGAGCACACCGTCGTAGGTGCTTTGTGTGAGCGTGAGGATGCGCGGCTTGGCCTTCTTGGGGTCAACACCCGCCAGCAGCGGGTTGGCGGCGATCTTGCGCTGGATGGCCTGAACGCTGAACTCGCTCTGCGGAATTGGCCCAATGATGCCGAAGTGGTTGCGCGTTGGCGTCATGAACACTGGCACAGCACCGGTCATGATGATCGAATGAAGAATTGACACATGGCAGTTGCGGTCCACGACCACCACGTCGCCCGGCGCCACGGTATGGTGCCAAACCACCTTGTTGCTGGTGCTGGTGCCATTCGTCACAAAAAAGCAGTGATCGGCATTGAAGATGCGCGCCGCATTTTTTTCGCTCGCTGCCACAGGCCCCGTGT
>JAYVRO010000536.1:0-3189 GCA_043776165.1 Rubrivivax sp.
TCGCGCAGCCGCTCTTTCGAGACAGGATGAACGTCGCGTTGAATCATGAAAACTTTCCTTAGGTCAAACGTTATTGGCGAGCTGCGCTGGCGTCGGGCAGGCCATTGGTGGCAGCGATGAAGTCGGCCAGCATGGGCACGTATCGGGCGCCAAGACCTGCCGCTTCCATGGCCGCAAAACTGTTTTTGACTGCGGCTTGAAGGGGGTTCACGGCGCCAACTTCGCCGGCCATGGCGGCCAGGTAGCGCATGTCTTTGTGGGCGTTGGCGATGCTGAACTTGTGGGCGTTTTCATCGCCCTCTAACGACCACTTCATGAAGGTGTCGTAAAAGGGGCTGCGCATGCGGCCAGCACCGATCACGGCATGAAATTGCTCGATGCTCAGCCCCGCTTTGCGTGCGATGGCCAGGCCTTCGGCAAAGAGCGCGGCGTAACCCATGGCGACAAAGTTGTTCACCAACTTCATCTTGTGGCCCAGGCCCACCGGGCCCAGGTGCACCACGTGGCCGGCCCAGCACCGGATGATGGGTTCGATGCGCGCAAAGGTATCAGGGTCGGCGCCGACCATGGTGTCGAGCGTGCCCGCTTCGGCTTCGGCGGGTGTGCGCGACAGTGGGGCATCTACAAAGATCACGCCCGCGGCTTTGGCTTCTTCTACAAGGGCCAGCGTCGAGACTGGGTTGGAGGTGGAGCAATCGATGACGATGGTGCCTGCTTTGGCACCGGCCAAGATGCCGTTGCTGCCGCGCATGACGGCCTCAACCTGCGGTGAGCCGGTGACACAAAGATGGATGACGTCACACCGCTCGGCCAGCTCACGTGGCGTTTTGGCTTCCGTGGCACCCAGGGCCATAAGACGCTCCACGGGTGCGCGGTTGTGGTGGCCCAGGATGGTTAAGGCATGACCTTTGGCGAGCAGGTTTTTTGCCATACCTGCGCCCATGAGGCCCACGCCGATGAAGCCGATGTGGGGTTTTGTCATGGGTTTGTCGCTCCGTTCATTGCGCGGTAAGCGCGTATCACCTGGCTGTCATCGGCCTTGCCGTGGCCCAGGCCTGAAGCGGCCAAGAACATCTGCATGGCGGCTGAGGCCAACGGCAAACCCTGGCGTGCCGCCTTGCCTTGGTCGAGCACGATGCCCAAGTCTTTGACGAAGATGTCGACAGCGCTGGTCACGCTGGGATCGTTTTGCATCATGCGCGGGCCGCGGTCGCCCCACATCCAGCTGTTGCCCGCCGAGACCGCAATGATCTCGTGCATGGTCGACAGCGCCACCCCGGCACGTTCGGCCACGTGCATGGCTTCTGCTGCGGCGGCGATGTGCACGCCGCACAGCAATTGGTTGATCATCTTGGCCGTGCTGCCAAGTCCTGCTTCGCGGCCGACGTCAAAGAAGCGTTTGCCCACGGCGTCGAACGCTGGGCGTGTGCGCTTGATAACGGCCTCGTCGCCCGAACACATGATGGTCAACCCACCACTGAGCGCACCGGCGACGCCGCCAGAAACCGGCGAGTCCAACATGTGCAAACCCATTGCGGCTAACTTTTCAGATAAGGCGCGTGCGCTGGCCGGCGCCTGTGTGCAAGCCGCTACCACCGTGGCGCCTTTAGGCAAGGCAACAGCCGCGCCTCCGTCACCACCACTGCCAAACAAGACGCTGGCGGCTTGTTCGCCAGACACCACCATCAGCCACAGCACATCGGCGTTTTGGGCGGCACCGGCTGCGCTGGCGGCGGCATGGCCACCTGAAGCGACAAGTGCATCGGCAGCACCGGGCCGCACATCAAAGCCATGAACCTCGTGGCCCGCTTGCACCAAACGCGCAGACATGGGTAAACCCATGGCCCCCAGGCCAATGAAACCAATTCGCATGAGAGTTCCTTATTCCTTGACCGCGCCGGTCATCGCCGAGACGTAGTGTTCGACGAAGAAGGCATACAACACCACGAGTGGCAAGGCACCCACCAAGGCGCCCGCCATCAGCGAGCCCCAGCGGTATTGATCGCCATCAGTAAAGGCCGACAAGATGGCCACGGGCACCGTTTTTTTCTCGGTACTGTTGATGAAGGTGAGCGCGTAGATGAACTCATTCCAGCACAGCGTCAAACAAAAAATGCTGGCCGAGATGAGGCCCGGCACAGCCAGCGGCAACACGATGCGCCACAAGATCTGCCAACGGTTCGCGCCGTCGACCAAGGCGCATTCTTCAAGCTCGTAGGGGATGGTCTTGAAGTACCCCATCAAGAGCCAGGTTGAGAAAGGAATGAGGATCGTGGGGTAGGTGAGGATGAGCGCAAACGGTGTGTCAAAGAGGCCGTATTGGTAAACGACTGTAGACAGCGGAATGAACAAGATCGACGGCGGCACCAAGTAGGCCAAGAAGATGGCACCACCCACCCACTGCCCGCCTTTGAAGCGAATGCGTGTGATGGCGTAAGCCGCAAACACGCTGGCGATGAGCGACAGAACAGTGGCCGCCACGGCAATGAACATGGTGTTCCACAACCACAGCGGATAGTCGGTTTTGAACAGCAGCTCGTGGATGTGTTCAAACGTGGGTGTCAAGGTGTAGAACGGGTTGTGCGCGTCCAAGTCGAGCAAATGCTCCTTGGGCTTGATGGCCGTCATGGTCATCCAGTAGAACGGGAAGAGCAGCACGACGACGATCACACCGAGCGGCAAGACCACGCGCAGCAAGCGCTGCGGCCAGGTGTTGAGGTAACTCATGCCGTCACTGTGATCGGCTTGGTTTTGAGCGTCTGGCGCAGTGGCCTTGGCCACGCGCGATTGGTTGGCGGAGTCACTCATTGTTGTCACTCCCGGCTTGCCACTGGCGCCTTTGCAAACCGAACCACGACACCAGAATGGCCAGCAACAAGAAGGGCACCATCGCGGTGGACACGGCCGCGCCTTCGCCAATGCGCCCGCCCAAGATCGCGGTGTTGTAGCTCATGGTGGCCATCAGCTCAGTGGCACCTGCAGGGCCGCCGTTGGTGAGCACTTTGATGAGTTGAAAGTCGGTGAAAGTGAAGAGAACCGAAAACGTCATGACCACGGCAATGATGGGCGTGAGCAAGGGGTAAGTGATCTTCACGAACATCTGCCAGCGCGTGGCGCCATCAAGCACGGCCGCTTCATACAAAGACGCTGGCACGGTCTGCAAACCGGCCAGCAAAGTGATGGCGACAA
>JAYVRO010000537.1:0-10907 GCA_043776165.1 Rubrivivax sp.
GCCGCGTCGTCACCCAAGGTAGCGGAAGTGAAGATCCAGGCCTTGGGCGAGCGCTGGCGCTGCTCGGTGAGCATGTCGCAGATATCCAGCGGGGAATCAAAGAGCCGCGCTTGTTGTGCGCTGAGATCGATCCAGCGGACACGCCCTGTGTCGGCCTCGGCCATGAACTGCCGCGCCAGGCTCGCCAGTTCACGCCCGCGCTGCTCGTGACGGGTCAGGTCCGGTGAGGTCTCGGCAACACTGGCCGTTGCGACGGCGGCCGCGTCAAGCGCTGAGGCCATGCCACCCAGCAACCCGTTCAAGGCCCCTTCAGCGCCGCGCTCGTCCCAGCGCAGCTTGACCACCGCCCGCACGTCCCGCATCGACCCGGCACAGGCGAGACGCAGTTCACGCGCAGCGAGCTCGATGGCGGCCGCCAAATCCGCCCAAGGCCGAAGGCCACGCGCGTGTAACAAGCCCAAGGCCAACAAGTCGCGTGCGTATTCGAGGCACTGCCCGGTGCCTAGCGACTGCCCCAAGAACTGAACGCCGGTTTCAACCAACTGGTGGGCTTCGTCAAAGATGGCGGCGTCCACCGTGGGCAACAGCTCGGCCACGCCCGAATCACGCAAGGCAATATCTGCAAAAAAAAGATGGTGGTTGACGACCACGAGGTCAGCATTCATGGCCTCGCGCCGCGCATGAACCACGTGACACACGGCAAACTTGGGGCATTCGCTGCCCAGGCAGTTGTCGCGGGTGGAAGTGACCAAGGGAATGAGCGGTGATCGGTCGTCCAGGCCTTCCATTTCGGCCATATCACCCGTGCGTGTGGATTGCGCCCAGGCTTCAATGCGCGCCAGGTTACGAACAGCAAAACGGTCGGGCAAATGCGCCGTCTCGCGCGCTTGATCAAGCCGATGACGGCACAAATAACTGCCGCGGCCCTTGAGCAAGGCCAGCTTCAGATTCAAACCCAAGGTGTCGCGCAAACGCGGCAAGTCACGAAAGAAAAGTTGGTCCTGCAAGCTCTTGGTCGCCGTGCTCACCAAGGCCCGCTGGCCCGACAAGAGCAGCGGCACCAAGTACGCAAAAGTCTTGCCCACGCCCGTGCCTGCTTCAACCACCAAAGTTTGCTGTTCTTGCAACGCCACGCCCACGCTGTGGGCGAAAGTGAGTTGCACTTGGCGATGCGTGAAGCGCGGGTCATCACGTGCCAGCGGGCCGTCGTCAGCAAAAGCAGCGTCAACGCGCTGCGCGAGCGGGGGTGATGTCAGGCGAGCTCCGGGGGATCGATGGTCAATTCAAGTTGTGCGATCTGATCGCGCAGCGCAAGTCGCCGCTTTTTCATGCGGCGCAGGGCCAGATCATCGGTGGGCAAGGCCAGCATGCTGCGGTCGACGAGCTCGTTCAAGTCGGCGTGTTCCATGCGCAACTCGATGAGCTGTCGCTGAGGAGAGTGCAGGCTAATGTCCATTGCTGCACGCTCTAGTTTGTGGTGTCAAGTTTATATTCACATCAATGGTCAACACGTCCCTGCCCTTTCGCCTCAGCGCTGCCACGGCCTTGCATCGCGGCGACAGAGCCTATCAGCAAGACCAAGTCGAAATCATGTTGCACCAGCGTGTGCAAGGCTGCGCTTTGGCGGTGGTGGCTGATGGCATGGGCGGCAAAAGCGGCGGGCGCAAGGCTTCTGACCAAGTTATGCTGACAGCGCGGCAAATTTTTGATCGGTTTGTCCCCTCGCAAGAAGAAGCTGGCGAGCTACTGCGCCAGATCATCAATGAATCGCATTTGATGATCAAGCTCACCGCCATCACCGCTGAAGAAGAGCCGCACAGCACGGCGGCCGCATTTTTGTTGCTGCCCGATTTGCGTTGTGACGTAGCGCACGCCGGGGACTCGCGGGTCTACCACTATCGTGGGCACGAGATGGTCAAACGCACCATCGATCACTCTTTTGTCCAGCGCCTGGTAGACGAGGGCAAGATCACCGAAGAAGCCGCCAATACGCACCCGCAATCGAACCTGTTGACGGGCTGCCTTGGCACCGCGGCCGACCCGCCAGCGACGTTGTGGCACATCGATCGTCTCGAGTACGGTGACACCATGATCGTGTGCAGCGACGGGTTGTGGCACTACTTCACGCCCAAGGAAATCGGCGCCATCTTGAACGCGCTGCCTCCGCGCGAAGCGGCCGAGATGTTGATATCCAAGGCGCGCCAACGCGCCCGTGGCGGTGGCGACAACTTGTCGCTCGCGATGGCGCGAATCGATCCGCTCTGACATCAATCGTCAATCGGATACCGCTGTTGGGCGCTCACGGTGCACTCGCCGACGGCGGGGTAGGCAATGCGGCACCTTTGCGAGGATCTGAGGCTCGCTGCGCCGTGTGCTGGGCTTCGCGCTGAGCGATCTTGTCGCGCCTCAACTGCCCCGCGTCCCGCCCTTGTTGGCTTTTGAGCGCTCGCGCTGCTGCCATATCGGCGTTGCTGCTACTTCGGGTCGATGCTTGTTGCTTCGCTGCGGTGGGCTTGGCAGCCGGGGATGATGCTGATGCTGATGCTGATGCTCGTGCTGGCGCGGGCGATGGTGCATCAGTTCCAGCCGATGACGCTGCCACTGCGCGTTTGCCAGGCAAAGCTGGCCGCGCCGCTGCGCGTGCCTGACTGGCTTTTGCTGGCGCGGCTGGTGCCACCCGCGACGCCGCATCGGCTTGTTTTTGCGCCAAGCTGTCGCGCCGTGCACGAGCACGCTGTTGGCGCTCGGCGTCATCCAAACGAAGTTCGGCTTCACGCTGCACCGCCAACGCGGTGCGGCGCTCGCTTTTGGCTTCGTTGCTGCAACTGGTCACGGCAAAACGTTGCTCGCAAGCAGCTTGCGCCTGCCGCCAACGTGCCTCGATGGCCTGGCGCTCTAGCTCGATGCCGACTCGGCTGGGGCCAGTGGTTGCCGTTGTTGTCGCGTTTGTTGTGGCGGATGCGGCTGCAGTTGCTGAAGTGACAAGCGCCGCAGACGCCGTGGCTGTGATCACCAGTCCTGCGCCAATTTGGCAGGCAGTGCGCAAGAGGTTACGTCGGAGACTCATGTCAACGCTGTGTCCACAACACGGCGCGACAAGGCCAAAAACTCGGCCGATCTCATCTCCGTCAGGCGCGACACCGTGCGCGGAAATTCATGTGACATGGGGCCTTCGGTGTAGAGCTCCTCGGGTGGTACGGCCGCTGACAGAATGAGCTTCACTCGCCTGTCGTACAGCACGTCCACCAACCACGTGAAGCGCCGCGCTTCACTGGCCATGCGGGGTGACATGGCCGGCACATTGGACAGCAAGACGGTGTGGAATTGCATCGCCAATTCCAAGTAATCGTTCTGCGAGCGCGGCCCACCGCAGAGCGCGGCGAAATCGAACCACACCACGCCACCCGCGCGACGCAGTGCGCGCACCTCGCGGTGCTCAATGTGCAGCACCGGGTTTTCGTCGCGCGCCTCAGCCAATCGTTCAAACGCAGATTGCATGGCTGCCGCAGCCGTCGTATCAAGTGGACTGTTGAACATTTCAAGATGCTCAAGCGTGCGCTGGCGGTAATCGGTGCCGGCATCAACGCCGATGACTTCGAGTTTGTCTTTGAGCAGCGCTATGGCGGGCAAGACACGGTCGCGGTGCAAACCATTGGGGTACAGGGCGTCGGGATGGAAGTTTGAGGTGGTGATGATGCTCACACGGTTGTCAAAAAGCGCCGTTAAGAGGCGGTGCAAGATCATCGCGTCGGTCACGTCGGCAACATGAAATTCGTCGAAGCAGATGAGCCGAAATCGCCTTGCAATGCGCTTGCCCAATTCGTCCAGCGGGTTGACGGTGCCCTTCAAGTCTTGTAGCTCGCGGTGTACTTCGCGCATGAACTCGTGAAAGTGCAGTCGCGTCTTGCGCGTCAACGGCACGGACTGAAAGAAACAATCCATCAGGAAGCTCTTGCCACGACCAACACCGCCGTGCATGTACACGCCGCGCGGGATGGGTGGGCGCAGCAGCAGCTTGGTCAGTGTATTGCTGCGTCGTGCTTTGTAGTCGGCCCACTCGCGCTCGCAACGCTCCAGTGCGTCGATGGCACCAAGCTGCGCCGCGTCGCTGGCGTAACCACGCTCTACCAGTGTGGCTTCATACAGTTCACGAACACCCATCCCAGCGCGAATCAAGTCAACCGAAAGGTTAGAAATTAAGCGCGCGCTTGTCCACTGCCAGCGCCGCTTCTTTGGTTGCTTCCGACAAGGACGGGTGGGCGTGGCAAATGCGCGCGATGTCTTCGCTGCTGGCGCGAAATTCCATGGCCATCACCGCCTCGGCGATCAGCTCGCTCGCCTGGGGCCCCACGATGTGCACGCCCAGTACTTCATCACTGGCGGCGTCGGCCAGTACTTTCACCATGCCCGTGGTGTCGCCCAAAGCGCGCGCGCGGCCATTGGCAAGGAAGGGGAAGGTGCCCGCCTTGTACGCCCGGCCACTGGCCTTGAGATGCTGTTCTGTTTGCCCCACCCACGCAATTTCAGGGCTGGTGTAGATCACCCAGGGGACGGTGTTGAAGTCAACGTGCCCATGTTGGCCGGCAATGCGTTCGGCCACGGCCACGCCTTCTTCTTCAGCCTTGTGCGCCAGCATGGGGCCGCGCACCACGTCACCCACTGCCCACACACCGGGCAGGTTGGTTCGGCATTGCTCGTCGACCACGATGGCGCCGCGTTCGTCGAGCTTCAGGCCCACGGCTTCGGCGTTCAAGCCCACAGTGTTGGGCACACGACCGATCGACACGATGAGTTTGTCAAAGAGTGCTCGTTGCATTTCACCCTTGGCGTTGGCATAGGCCACGCTCACGCCCTTCTTGCCGCCTTCGATCTCCCCGACTTTGACGCCAAGTTCGATCTTCAAACCCTGTTTGACAAAAGCCTTGTGCGCCTCTTTCGCGATCTGCTCGTCCACAGCGCCCAGGAACGTTGGCAAGGCTTCAAGCACTGTCACTTCAGCACCCAAGCGGCGCCAGACCGAGCCCATTTCCAGGCCGATGACACCGCCGCCAATGAGTCCCAGCTTCTTGGGCACCGCGCCAACACGCAGGGCGCCGTCGTTCGACAAGATGTTCACTTCATCAAATGGCGCGCCAGGCAGTGCGCGCGCGTTCGAGCCCGTGGCAATGATGACGTTTTTGGCGATCAACAACTCGTCCCCCACGGCCACTTCGATACTGCCGTCCACAGTGCGCACAAACGAGCCGCGGCCATGGAAGAACGCGACCTTGTTCTTCTTCAGCAAATACGCAATGCCATCATTATTTTGTTTGACGACCAAGTCCTTGCGCGCCAGCATCTTGCTCACGTCAATGGTTAGGTCGACCAACCCAATGCCATGTTCGGCAAAGCTGTGACCCGCGTGGTCAAAGTGCTCGCTGGACTGCAACAAGGCCTTGCTCGGGATGCAGCCCACGTTGGTACAGGTGCCGCCCAACGCAGGCCCGCCTTTGGCGTTTTTCCACTCGTCAATGCACGCGGCGCTGAAGCCCAGTTGCGCAGCGCGGATGGCGGCCACATAACCACCGGGGCCACCACCGATCACGACGACATCAAAATTCTTGCTCATTGCCTCACCTCAAAAGTCAAACTTCAGATGTCAAAAAGCAAACGTGCCGGGTCTTCCAGCGCTTCTTTCATCGCCACCAAGCCGAGCACAGCCTCGCGGCCATCAATGATTCGGTGGTCATAGCTCATGGCCAAGTAGTTGATGGGGCGCACCACGACTTGGCCGTTTTCAACCACCGCGCGGTCTTTGGTGGCGTGCACGCCCAAGATGGCGCTTTGCGGCGGGTTGATGATGGGTGTGCTGAGCATCGACCCGAACACACCGCCGTTGCTGATCGAGAAAGTGCCGCCCATCAAATCGTCCAGGCTGAGCTTTCCTTCGCTCGCCTTCTTGCCAAATTCGGCGATCTTCTTTTCGATGTCGGCAAAGCTCATCTGGTCGGCATTGCGCAAGATGGGCACAACCAAACCACGCGGCGAACCCACGGCGATGCCAATGTCAAAGTAGCCGTGATAGACGATGTCGCTGCCGTCAACTGACGCGTTAAGAACGGGGTATTTTTTGAGCGCGGCGACAGCAGCTTTGACAAAGAAACTCATGAAGCCGATCTTCACGCCGTGCTCTCTTTCAAACTTTTCTTGGAAGCGTTTGCGCATCTCCATCACCGGCGCCATGTTCACTTCATTGAATGTCGTGAGGATGGCGTTGCTGGATTGCGACTGCAGCAGGCGCTCGGCGACACGAGCACGAAGGCGCGACATCGGCACACGTTGCTCTGGGCGGTCGCCGTAGTTCGCGCTGCTGGGGGCGGCTACGGCTTGCAAGGCCTTGGCTACAGGTACCGGTGCTGCGGCCTTGGGCGCCGGGGCCGGTGCGGGCGCTTGCGGCGCAGCGCCACCGGCCAAAGCGCCCAGCACATCGCCCTTGGTGACACGGCCATCTTTGCCCGTGCCCGCCACCGAACCGCTGGCCAGCTTGTTGTCAGCCAACAGCTTGGCAGCGGCGGGCATATTGATGCTGCTCTTGTCGTTTGTTAATGTGGGCGACGACGATGACGATGGCGCGGGTGACGCCGCAGCCGAACTTGCAGGCGCAGAACTTGACGCACCCGCACTGGCCGTGGCTTCAGTGTCGATGCGCGCGATGAGCTGCTCAGCGGCCACAGTGGCGCCGTCAGGCATGACCAGTTCCACCAGCACGCCGCCAGCGGGTGCTGGCACTTCCAGCACCACTTTGTCGGTTTCGACCTCGATCAAGATCTCGTCGATCGCGATGGCTTCACCGACCTTTTTCTTCCACTGCAACAAGGTGGCTTCGGCCACCGATTCCGACAGTTGCGGGACTTTGACTTCAACAATGGACATGATGTGTTCTCTGTTTTCTTACTTGCTCAGCACAAAGCCCTTGAGCTTGCCGAAGGCTTGGTCGAGCAGCGCTTTTTGCTGCTCGGCATGCAGGTGTGAATAGCCCACGGCGGGTGAGGCCGATGCGGGTCGTCCGGCGTAGCCCAGTCGTTGGCCCTCGCTCATGTTTTCGTGCACAAAGTGCTGCACAAAGAACCAGGCACCCTGGTTTTGCGGCTCGTCTTGGCACCAGACAATTTCGGTGGCGTTGGGGAAACGCTTCATCTCGGCGGCAAACGCCTTGTGCGGGAAGGGGTAGAGCTGCTCCACGCGAAGGATCGCTGTGTCGCTGTTCTTCTTCTCGTCGCGCCGCTTCATCAGGTCGTAAGCCACCTTGCCTGAGCAGGCAATGATGCGTTTGACTTTGTCGCCTTCGCCTTCAGCCAATACCGGGCCGATCACGGTTTTGAACTCGCCCTTGGTGAATTCGCTCAGCGGCGACGTAGCGTCTTTGGCTCGCAGCAACGACTTGGGCGTGAAGATGATCAGCGGCTTGCGGAATTGCCGCACCATTTGCCTGCGCAGCAAGTGGAAGATCTGGCTCGCCGATGTCGGCTGCACCACTTGCATGTTGTTGTCAGCCGAGAGCTGCATAAAGCGCTCAAGGCGCGCCGAGCTGTGTTCCGGGCCTTGGCCCTCGTAGCCGTGAGGCAGCATCAAGGTGATGCCATTCACGCGACCCCACTTGACTTCGCCAGAGGCAATGAACTGGTCAATGACGACCTGCGCGCCGTTCACAAAGTCGCCGAACTGCGCTTCCCAAATGGTCAAGGTATTGGGCTCGGCTGCGGCGTAACCGTACTCAAAGCCCAGCACCGCTTCTTCCGACAAGATTGAGTCGATGACGACAAAAGGCGCTTGACCCTCGGCGATGTTTTGCAAGGGCACATAAGTGCCCACGTCCCACTTCTCGCGGTTCTGGTCGTGCAGCACCGAATGGCGGTGGACGAAGGTGCCACGGCCGCAGTCTTCGCCCGACAAACGCACGGCATAACCACTGGCCACGAGCGACGCATAGGCCAGGGTTTCGCCCATGCCCCAGTCGACGTTGATGTCACCGCGGCCCATGGCGGCGCGGTCAGCCAAGACCTTTTCAACCAGCGAATGCACCTTGAAGTTGGCGGGCAAGGTGGTTAACTTTTCAGCCAGGCGACGCACTTCGGCCAACGGCAGCGCTGTGTCTGCTGCGTCGGTCCATTTCTTGCCCAAAAAGGGCGCCCAATCGACCGCGTACTTGCTTTTGAAGTTGGTCAGCACGGGGTCGCTGGTGTGCTTGCCTGCGTCCATTGCAGCGCGGAAGTCCTTCACCATCTGGTCGGGGCCGTCAGCCGGTAAAACGCCTTGCGCGACGAGCTTGTCGCCGTACAACCTGCGCGTACCCGGGTGCTTGGTGATGACCTTGTACATGAGCGGCTGCGTCAGGCTCGGCGTGTCTTGCTCGTTGTGACCGAGCTTGCGGAAACAGATGATGTCGACCACCACGTCTTTCGCAAAGTGCTGGCGGTAGTCCATCGCCCACTGCGTGCACAGCACCACAGCTTCGGGGTCGTCGCCGTTGACGTGCAACACCGGCGCTTCGATCATCTTCACCACATCAGAGCAGTACAGCGTGCTGCGTGAATCACGCGGATCACTGGTGGTGAAACCAATCTGGTTGTTGATCACCAAGTGCACCGTGCCACCCGTGAAGTAGCCCCGTGTTTGCGCCAGCGCCAGCGTTTCCATCACCACGCCTTGGCCGGCAAAAGCGGCGTCACCGTGCACCAACACGGGCAACACCTGCGCACCTGTTTTGTCGCCACGGCGGTCCATGCGCGCTTTGACGGAGCCTTCAACAACGGGGTTGACGATCTCCAGATGTGAGGGGTTAAAAGCCAGGCTCAAATGCACCGGCCCACCGGCTGTGGTGAGGTCGGAGCTGAACCCTTGGTGGTACTTGACGTCGCCCGAAGGCAGGTCTTCTTTGGCCGTGTGGTCGAACTCGGCGAAGAGGTCGGCGGGCATCTTGCCCAGCGTGTTTACCAACACGTTCAGGCGGCCGCGGTGGGCCATGCCGATGACGATTTCTTGCACTCCCTTGGTGCCGGCGCGCTGCACGAGTTCGTCCATCGAGGCAATGAAGCTCTCGCTGCCCTCAAGCGAAAAGCGCTTTTGTCCCACGTACTTGGTGTGCAGAAAACGCTCGAGCCCTTCACTGGCCGTCAGCCGATCAAGGATGTGCTTTTTTTCTTCGGCATTGAAGGCTGGCTTGCTGCGTGTGAGTTCAAGCCGTTCTTGCCACCAACGCTTTTCTGTCGGGTCGGTGCAGTGCATGAACTCGGCGCCGATGGTGCCGCAATAGGTTTCACGCAGGGCCTGCACGATCTCGCGCAGCGTCATGTTTTCAGACTTGCCGAAGTAGGTGTTGGCCGCGCTGAAAGTGATGTCCATGTCGGACTCACTCAGGTCATAAAAGGTCGGTTCCAGCTCGGGGATCTTGGGGCGCTCGGTGCGTTTCAGTGGGTCTAGATCTGCCCAACGCGAGCCCAAGAAACGATAGGCCGCGATGAGCGACTGCACGTGCACTTGCTTGCGCGCCACGGCCAAGTCGGCTTCACTGGCTTTGAGCGCAAAGGCATTGGCTTTGGCGCGTTGAGCGAAGGACTCAACTACGGGCGCGTGGGCCACATCGCGGCTGTCGGTGCCATCGCTGGCGGGCACATGCTGGAGGTTGTCGAAATAGGTGCGCCAGTTGTCTGGCACGCTGCCGGGGTTGTCGAGGTAGGCCTCGTACAACTCTTCAACGTAGGGGGCGTTGCCCCCGAACAGGTAAGAGGTGGACCTGCTTTGTTGCATCATCTTTGCTCACCTTTCGCCCGGGTCTGCCGAGCTTTGATGGGTTGATTAACCTTCCGCGGCTCCGGCTGCACCGGTTGGCGGATCGCGACCCGCCTGGCTGTCTGGTATGGCTGACAACGAGGGGACGGGAAGGGGCTGAACGGAGGGCACTCTAACAGCCGCCCTCCTGACCAACTCTTGCGATTGCAACACTTTGACCCTGCTGTTTTGCTGACAACCGAGGTGACAAGCAGCCACAGTGTGTGGGGTATGCAGCGCCCATCCAGCACCGGCAACGGCACCAGCACTCGCACCATCGCCCCTGACCCTGGCGTAGCGGGCCACCGCGTCATTCACCTGCACCCCTACACACCCGTCAAACCTGCAGTGGGCGCCCCGTGCAATGGCTGCGGCGTTTGCTGCGCTGCCCAACCTTGCCCCGTGGGCATGTGGGTGTCGCGCAGTACGCAGGGCCGTTGCACGGCCTTGTTGTGGAGTGACGCCGAACAACGCCATCGCTGCGGCGTTGTCGCCGAGCCGCAGCATTGGCTGCCTTGGTTGCCCAGGCGGCTGGCACGCGCGCTGGCCTTGCGCTGGATATCAGCGGCCACGGGCTGTGATTCCGACTTGCAAACTCACTGATCAGGTGCAGCACAGGGGCTTTCCCCCGGGGACAGCGAGCTCAGCCGCGCCTGGTCCGCTGAATCATTGAAATGGGCGGTGAGGGACACGCGAGGCGGGATGCGATGCAAGGCGCGAAGCACAGCCATGCCCAATGGCATGGCGAGCATTCGCAACGCCGCAGCGCGCCCGTGTCGCGTGGACAGCACCGTCCCGATTTCAGTGATTCAGTGGACTAGCATCGGGTTTTCTGAAACCTGAGCAAAGTCACACCATGAAATTCAATTCCCTCCTCGCTGCTGCGACCGTTGCAGCCGCTGCGCTGACGATCGCTGCGAGCGCGCAAGCCCAAACCCTGCGCTGGGGCGCGCAAAACGACATCCTGACGCTTGACCCTCACTCGCAGAACCACGCCACCACCAACGCCATCCTGATGCACAGCTATGAAGGCCTGACGCGCTACAGCGCCACCTTCGCCGTCGAGCCTGCGCTGGCCACCAAGTGGACTTTCATCAGCC
>JAYVRO010000538.1:0-3182 GCA_043776165.1 Rubrivivax sp.
TGGCGTGATGGCGCAAAACCCAGCGTCCGCCAAACACCGTCAGCCAGTGCAGTGCCGGTGTTGCCAGTGCCCAGGCCAGCAGCAACTGATTGTCAAAATACCGCAGACTGCTTGTCGCATACGCACACAACAGCAGGATCACCAAGAGGCTGATCCAGGCCGTGCTGATGTCGACGGCGGCGTTCAATGGCCGGTCATAAAAGCGGTTGCGGCCCGGGAATGTGAGCGCAAAGATCAGCAAGCACAACATCATGTCAGGCCGCCCGATGGGCTCACCAAAAACATGCGCCGTCGCAAAGTAGATGGCCACCGCCAAGCTGGGTTCCAAGCAGGCGGCCACCAGCGAGGTCACCGACTGCGGTGCACTGTAAAAGGTTCGCTTGTGGCTACGGTCTTCGAACATGGAGTCCATCAAAAAGGCAACTCGCATTGTCGGTGACGGCCCTCACGCAAGGTGGCGGCCCAGCCCCACTGGCTGCCGAGTCGGCTGCCTACAATCGGGCAATGCTTCACGCTTTGAATGGCCTTCTTGCGCCCGCTGTCATGGGTCGCGCCACCTTGCTCATCAATCATGTTTTGAGCGGCGAAAGTGTCGCCACTGACAGGCTCAAGCCCCACAGCGGCAAGCGGCTGTGCATCTTGCTGCCGGGCTGGCCGAACCTGTTGCCAGACTTGCCCGCGTTGCGTTTTGTTGTGACGCCGGCGGGACTTATTGAGTGGGAAGGGCAAGTGACGCCCCAAGATTGTCAATTGACCTTACGCGTTGACGCCAGCAACCCGGCGAGCCTTTTTGGTCAAACCTTGCGGGGCCAGCCACCGCAGGCCGGGATCGAAGGCGATGTTGCGTTGGCGGCTGACCTGGCCTGGCTTGCACAGAACCTGCGTTGGGACCTGGCTGACGACCTCGAGCGGCTCTTCCCGTTGCCCGTGGCGCAAGCTTTGCACGGCCTGGGCAGCGCGCTCATGGGGGCGCTGCGCGCTGTCGTGCGGCCTGTGTGTCCACCAGTGCGTTCGCCAGTGGGTTCATGAGGCACTTCGCGCGCGGGTTGGTCATCGTCTTCACCGTCCTGCGCTTTGGGCTGGACGAGGTTGCTTTGTCGGGCTTTCGCCAGCCCTGGGTTCGGCTGATGGTGCGCTTGGCCACGCTGGGCCGCAGCCTGAACGAGCCGCGCGGGGTGCGTCTGCGCCGTGGCCTGGAAAAGCTCGGCCCGATCTTCGTCAAGTTCGGCCAGGTGTTGTCCACGCGGCGTGACCTTCTGCCGCTGGACATTGCTGATGAGCTGGCCAAGTTGCAAGACCGCGTGCCACCCATCCCCGCCGCCTTGGCCAAGGGTTTGGTAGAGAAAGCGTACGGCAAGTCCATCACTGAGGTGTTTGCCACTTTCGAGGCCGAGCCCGTGGCCAGTGCGTCCATCGCCCAAGTTCACTTTGCAACGCTCGCTTCAGGCCGCGATGTGGCCGTGAAGGTGCTGCGCCCGGGCATGCTTGATGTCATCGAAGACGACCTCCGCTTGCTGCACACCCTGGCGCGCTGGGTAGAGCGTTTGTCAGCCGATGGCAGGCGCCTGAAGCCTCGCGAAGTGGTGGCTGAATTTGACGTCTACCTGCACGACGAACTTGACCTCGTGCGCGAAGCCGCCAACGCCGCCCAATTGCGGCGCAACATGGACGGCCTGAATCTGGTGCTGGTGCCTGAGATGGTGTGGCCGCTGTGCACGCCCACCGTGCTGGTGATGGAGCGCATGCACGGTGTACCCATCAGCCAGTTCCAGCGTCTTAAGGACGCTGGTGTGGACATTGGCAAGCTGGCGCGCGATGGCGTCACGATCTTTTTCACCCAGGTTTTTCGCGACGGGTTTTTCCACGCCGACATGCACCCTGGCAACATCCAGGTGAGCCTGGACCCCGCTACTTTTGGGCGCTACATCGCGCTCGACTTCGGCATCATGGGCACGCTCACCGAGGTCGACAAAGAGTACCTGGCCTACAACTTCATTGCGTTCTTCAGGCGCGACTACAAGCGCGTGGCTGAGCTGCATGTGGAGTCCGGTTGGGTGCCAGCGGACACCCGCGTGGACGCCTTGGAAAGTGCCATCCGCGCCGTGTGCGAGCCGCACTTCGATCGACCGCTCAAAGACATCTCGTTGGGCCAAGTGCTGATGCGTCTGTTCCAAACCTCACGACGCTTCAATGTTGAAATTCAGCCGCAACTCGTGCTGCTGCAAAAGACCTTGCTCAACATCGAGGGCCTGGGCCGACAGCTCGACCCCGAGCTGGACTTGTGGTCTACCGCCAAGCCCTTTTTAGAGCGATGGATGAACGAGCAAGTCGGGTGGCGCGGCTTGCTTGCGCGTCTGCAACGCGAAGCCCCGCGTTACGCACAGTTGTTGCCCGAGCTGCCGCGTCTCTTGCATCAGGCTTTGGCGCAGCCCACGCGCGAGCGTGAGAGCGCTGCGCAATGGGCCCTATTGGCTGAGCAACGGCGCACCAATCGGTTGTTGCAGGGTTTGATCTACGGGATCGTTGGTTTTGTGGGCGGCGTGCTGGCCACACAGTTTGTTTTGCACTTGCGCAGTCTGAATTGACAAGGCTTCACAAGAATCAATACGGAGATTTCTCGGCATGCTGCTGACCTTGGTCGTTTTTTATCTGCTCATCACCATCGCCATCGGCCTGTGGGCTGCCAAGCGCGTGAAGACCACGGCTGACTTCGCCATCGCTGGGCGCCACCTGCCCTTGGTGATGATCGTGACCACCACTTTCGCCACCTGGTTCGGCTCAGAAACCGTGCTGGGCATCCCAGCGAAGTTTGTGCAAAGCGGTTTGAACGGCGTGATCGAAGACCCCTTCGGCGCCGGGACTTGCCTCATCTTTGTAGGCCTCTTTTTTGCGGCGCGGCTTTACAAGATGACCTTGCTCACCATCAGCGACTACTACCGTGAACGTTATGGCCGCGTGGTGGAAGTGGTGTGCTCTTTCATCATCATTCTGAGCTACCTGGGTTGGGTTTCAGCCCAGGTCACGGCCTTGGGTTTGGTTTTCAACATGCTCTCGGCAGGTGCCATCAGCGTTCCGATGGGCATGATCATTGGCACGGCGTCGATCCTGGCCTACACGCTCTTTGGTGGCATGTGGAGTGTGGCTGTGACCGACTTCGTCCAGATGATCATCCTGGTGGTTGG
>JAYVRO010000539.1:0-3181 GCA_043776165.1 Rubrivivax sp.
AACTTTGATTGGGTGGAGCTCGGCGACACAGGCTGCTTGTGGATGCGCTTGGCCATCCCCTACCAAAAACGCTTCGGCCCCGGCGGGCCCTTCGGCATCATCGGTTTTGCCACGCCGGTAGACGCCGAACATTGCCAGGTCTACTTCTGGCGAACGCGTCAGGTGGAAGGTTGGCAACGCAACGTTTGGCGCTTCTTGTACCGCAACCGGCTTGAAGGTCTGCACTGGGAAGTGCTGATGCAAGACCAGGTGGTACTGGAGTCTTTGGCCGCCGATGCACGTCAGCATGAGTTTTTGTACGAGCACGACGTTGGGCTGGTGCGCGTACGGCGCTTGCTGGACAAGCGCGCCACCGAACAGGCACGCGCCTTGTTGTCCAAGTTGTCAAACTGACGGCACCACCGCATGCAAAAAGTCGCCACTGCGGGCCTCGTGCCCACCTCGGCACGCAGCTTGCCGCCACTCTTGTTGCACCAGCCACGCAGCGTGGCTGCGGTCTTGGCCGCCCTGCGCAGCTGCGCCCAGCCGGTGCTGCTCGCGGGGGGCACCGACCTTGTCGCCGCCTTCAATGAAGGGCTGCCCGTGCGCGAACTGGTCAGCCTGGCAGGGGTGGCCGAGCTGCAGGAGCTGCAGGTCAGCGCGACCGAGATTCACATCGGTGCCGGGGTGTGCCACGCGGCCGGTAGCAGCCACGCGGCGCTGCGCGAGCGGCTGCCAGGATTGGCGCAAGCCTGGGCACACATTGCCAACCCCCGCATTCGTTTTAATGCCACTTTGGGTGGCAACTTGATGGCGCTGCGCACACGCTATGAAGCGTCGCTCTTGCTCAGTGCAGCGCGCGCGCAGTTGGTGTTTGCGACCCAGAACGGCCCCGTGGTTCTGAGCCCTGCACAACTCTGGTTAGGCCTGGCACCGCCGCTGGCCTTGCTCACCCGCATCGTGGTGCCAACCAGCGGCCTGCTGGACTATGTTCATGAGCGCAGTTTGCGCCCGCTGCTGACGCTGGCCACTGCGCTGCGGCAGGACGCGCAGGGGCTGCTGCTGAGTTGCGCGGTGGCGACTGAATATCTGCCTCCAACGCTTCTGGAGATGGCTCTGCCGGGCTTGCGCCGCGAAGACCTCGCCCACCAGGCCGCGCGTTTTGCCGGCGAGCTTTTTGCGCTCTTGCCGTCTGACTTTCAAGATGCCGTCGTGACGCCGAGCTACGCGCGCGCAGCGGGCGCTGCATTGCTGGCACGCACGCTGCCAAAGTTGGCCGGAGACACCCATGTCTGAAGCACTGCCTGGTTTTGAGAAGAGCACCGAGAGTCCACCCGCCCTTACCGAGTTTGAACTTTGTTTTCGGCTCAACGGCGCCGAGGTCCGGCGCACGGTGCCCATCGCACGCACCTTGGCTGACTTGCTGCACGACGATCTGCACCTCACGGGCACCAAGCTCGGCTGCTCTCGCGGTGTTTGTGGCGCCTGTGTCACCTTGGTTGACGGCAAGCCGCTGGCGAGTTGCTCGACCTTCGCTTTTCAGGTGCATGGCCGCGAGCTGCAAAGCATTGAAGGCCTGGCTTTGGACGGCAAGCTCAGCGCCGTGCAACAGGCATTCATCGACCACGGCGCCTTGCAGTGTGGTTACTGCACAAGCGGCATGGTCTTGCTCGCCACCTCGTTGCTGGCACACCATCCGGCGCCCAGCCGCGAGACCATCACCGAGTGGATCAGCTCCAACGTTTGCCGCTGTACGGGTTACGCGCAGATCATTGAAGCGGTGCAAGACGCTGCCCAACGATTGGTCGCGGTTGAGCGTGATTGAGCGCGATGAGTCGCTGCTGACTGAACACCGCCAAATAAATCAAGACACGGATCGCCAGGACGCGCAACGATGAACACGCCCTCAAATGCACAGCATGCCGATGTCTTGCACCAGGTCGGCAAAGTCACGCCGCGCAGTGACGCACGCGCCAAGGTCAGCGGGGCTGCCGTTTACACCGCCGACATCTCGCTGGTGGGCATGCTGCACGCCAAAATCTTGCGCAGCCCGCACGCCCACGCCCGCGTGCTGCGCATCGACGCCAGCCGTGCGCGTTCGTTGCCTGGCGTGCGCGCTGTGTTGACGCGCGACGACATCCCTGCCCACGTTGTGCCGGTTTACGGCTACTACATCAAGGATCAACCGCTGGTGGCGCTGGACCACGTGCGCTACATCGGCGACATCGTCTGCGCTGTGGCGGCCGAAACCGAAGCGCAAGCCGTGGCCGCGTTGGCCAGCATCGTGGTCGACTATGAGTTGTTGCCGGTGGCCGCCAGCATTGAAGCCTCGTTAACCAACGAGATGAGCGCCCTTTTTGAGCAAGCGCCGATGGGCATCGTTCCGCCTTACGGCCAGGGTGCCAGCGCCCGGCTGCGGCCGAGCAAAAACGTTTGCTTCGAATTCAGCTATGCCACGCCGGATGCTGGCGACATCGAGGCGCGTTTTGCACGCTGCGACCACGTCTTCGAAGACGAATTCCGTTTTTCGCGCATGACGCACTATCACCTGGAGCCCTTTGTCAGCGTGGCCCGCGCCGATGCGCAGCACATTGAAGTCTGGTCGAGCTGCCAGAACCCCTTCCCGCTGCGCAAGGAGCTGGCGCGCATGTTCAAGCTGCCAGAAAACGCCATCAGTGTTCGCGTGCCCTTCATTGGCGGCGGCTTTGGCGCCAAGAACAACAACAAGACCGAGGCACTGGCCGTGATGCTGTCGATGCTCGCGGGTGCACCGGTGCGCCTGTGTTTGACCATGGAAGAGAGCTTTCTGACCAACACGCAGCACGCCGCCATCTTGCGTTTAAGGACGGGTGTCATGCGCGATGGCAGCCTCGTGGCACGGCAGAGTCGCATCGCGCTGGACGCAGGCGCTTATTCAGACGCCAGCCCCTTGGTGGCCGAAAAAGCCGGCTACCGCATCCCGGGCCCGTACCGCTGGCAGCAGATCGACACCACCTGTGCGTGCGTCATGACCAATACCGCCCCGGCCGGGCCTTTTCGCGGTTTTGGTGGCACACAGGCAGTTGGGCCAGCGAGTCGCAAATCGACATGATTGCGCACCGCCAGAAGATGGACCCTTACGCCCTGCGCGCAAAAAACCTGCTGCCATTGGGCGCCCCGTTTGTGCCCGGTGAAAGTGGTGTCGACAGCGACATGCAAGAAG
>JAYVRO010000540.1:0-10871 GCA_043776165.1 Rubrivivax sp.
CGCAATTGCCGCTTATTCTTGGCTGGGATGTGTCACCTGAAAAGTTGGTTCGCCCACCCAAAGGTGTGACCCACGTGGTGATTGATACCCCGGCGGCCATGCACGACCAGCAGCTCGACGCGGTACTGCGCATCGCCAACAAGGTGCTCATCCCTTTGCAGGCCAGCCTTTTTGACATTCAGGCCACACACCCCTTTGTGCAGCGTCTCTTGGCGCACCGCCGGGCCAGCGCGCTGAGCATCGGTTTGGTAGGCATGCGCGTGCGCGAAAACACCAAGGCCAACGAGCAATTGCACAACTACCTGGCCACGCTCAATGCCCCCGTGGTGGCCTGGTTGCGCGACACACAAAACTACGTGCAAATGGCAGCGCGTGGTTTGACGCTGTGGGACGTGGCGCCGAGCCGGGTTGAGCGAGACCTCGAACAATGGCTCCCACTTCAACAATGGATCAACGCATGACCAAATTTGCGACCCTGCATAGTCGACAAGGCCGACAAAGCCTACAAGACCTGCATGCCCATGTCGGCCAAGACATCACCATCGAGCTTGACCCGATCATGGGTGGTGATCAAAGCATCGACCTGGGCGTTGAGCTCGAAGGCTCTCACAAACCGACCTGCGTGGCGGGGTCACACGCTCTGCGCTACCTGTGGGCCTGGCCATGAAAGTTTTATTGATCGACGACCATCCACTCATCTTGTCGGCCTTGCAAGCCGTCATCACGGGCCTGCGTGATGGCGTGAGCGTGACTGGCGTGGGCAGCGCGCAGGCGGCGCGCGCCACCATGGCGGCGTCGAGTGATTACGACATCGTGCTGCTCGACCTGTCTTTGGGTGACGCCGATGGTTTTGCCCTGCTCGCGGAACTGCGCAGCACCTACCCGGCCGTGCCGGTGGTGGTGGTTTCGGCGTCAGAGCGAGCGAGCGATGTCATACGCGCCATCGATCTCGGTGCCATGGGTTTTGTGCCCAAACGCTCCAGCACAGAGGCCTTGACCAACGCCTTGCACATGGTCATGTCAGGTGGCCTCTATGTGCCACCCACGATGCTGGGGCTGGACATGGCCAGCATGCGTGCCAGGGGCATCGACGACAGCGTCTCGGTGCTGGGCGACGGCGTGCGCCCCGAGCCGCACCAAGAGGTCGGCAAGCTTGAAGATCTGGGCTTGACGCCGCGCCAGGCCGAGGTGTTGGGCTTGCTGCTCAAAGGCATGCCCAACAAACTCATCGGGCGGGCTTTGAACGTTTCGGTCGAAACCGTCAAAGACCACGTGGCCGCCGTGCTGCGGGTGCTGGGTGTGAGCACCCGAACACAGGCCGTGCTGGCGGTGAGCCAGATGACCCAAGGGCGTGGTGGCACGGTGCCCACGACGCGCATTGGAGGCGTCTAGCAACGTCACGGTGATGAGGGCAGACTCAAAAAAAAGGGCCCGCTGGGCCCTTTTTTCCTCGCATGACGCGCCGCTTTCAGTCAGCGCATCAATGACCTACCGCAATGAGCATCGACGATCAACGCACCACAGCGATTTCTTCACGCTTGCCACCCTTGTAGGTGTACAGCGTGAGCGCGCCATTCTTCACGTCGCCCTTGGCGTCAAAAGAGATGACACCAGTCACGCCTTTGTAGCCGGTGGTCTTGGCCAAAACGGGCAGGTACTTGGCGGGCTCGGCAGAACCGGCCTTGACCATGGCAGCCACCATCACGTTCAGCGCGTCGTACACGTACGGGGCATACACCTGCACGTCGGCGTTCAACTTCTTCTTGAAAGCAGCGTTGAAGTCTTCCATCGACTTTTTGCCAGCGCCTTCGACACCACCGGCTTCAGCGCAGACCACGCCACCGTCGGCCATCGAGCCAGCAGCCAACTTGGGCAACTCGCTCGAGCAGATGCCGTCGCCGCCCATGAACTTGGCTTGAATGCCCAGCTGCTTCATTTGGCGCAGCATCGGCCCGGCCACAGCGTCCATGCCGCCGAAAAACACGACGTCGGGCTTTTTGCCCTTCAAGCCGGTCAGGATGGCGGTGAAATCCGTGGCTTTGTCAGTGGTGAACTCGCGGCCAGCGACCTTGCCGCCCGACGCCTTGACGGCTTTGACGAATTCATCAGCCACACCTTGGCCGTAAGCGGTGCGGTCGTCGATGACGGCGATGGACTTGCCTTTGAGCGTCTTCACGGCGTAGCGACCGAGCGTGCCACCCAAATGAACGTCGTCAGCCACCACACGGAAGGTGGTTTTGTAGCCCTGGCGCGTGAACTTGGGGTTGGTGGCCGACGGTGAAATTTGCGGGATACCAGCATCGCTGTAGATCTTGGACGCAGGGATCGAGGTGCCAGAGTTCAGGTGGCCGATGACGCCATTGACCTTGCTGTCCACCAGCTTTTGCGCAGCCGCTGTGCCTTGTTTGGGGTCTGCGCCGTCGTCTTCAGCCAGCAGCTCCAGCTTGACCTTCTTGCCGCCGATGGTCACGCCCTTGGCGTTGAGGTCGTCAATGGCCATGCGCGCGCCGTTTTCATTGTCCTTGCCCAAGTGAGCAATGCCACCGCTGGTGGGGCCGACGTGGCCGATCTTGACGACCATGTCTTGCGCTTGCACCGCCGAAACAGCCAAGAAGGCCGCCACGGCGCCCATGATCACGTTGTACTTAACTTGCATGTGAAATATCTCCTGAGGGGGTTGATGTCGTGGTGTGCTGGCGCTTGCGGCGTCATCGCGACAGTTTGGAAAGCCCGGCACGATACCGCAAATGCACCCCCTTCCATACAGGGGCTTGCGCTAGGAAAGCAGGCAAGTCGTCGGCGCAACGCAGACGCCCAGCCTTGGTTCTCAGCGCTGGCGACGGTGGACTGATCAGTGTTCACCCCGTGCTGGCCGCGTTGTGGTGTTTCACCGTCCAGCCCCATTGACGGTAACGGCGCCAACGCTGGCGCGCCTCGGCGGCCTCATCCACATCACGCGAGACAATTTCAATGATGCGCTCAAAGTGATTCAGCGCATCGATGGCGTCTGGCGGTTCAACCAGTTCGACTCCCAGATTGACCAATACCGCCGGTCCGCCGGAGGCACCCTGAGTATTAACTTCTGACATCAGCCAGATGGGTGAGCGCTGCACCAACTCACTCCGCCCCATGGGCCCAACGCCTTGCAAGGGCGGCAGCACCACATGGGGCACAAAGTCGCGCTCGTCAAAAGTCCACAACGCGTTGTCCAGTGCACGCAGGCTGACTTGCGGTGCCACCACGGCCACCCGGGCCCCTTGGCGATAGGCTTTGCGCAGCAAGCGGCAGGCAAAGGCGACCGGCTCAGCCACGTCGGTATGAAACTCGACGGTGCTCATCCGCACTGCGTGCCAATCGCTCGCCTTGGCGTGCACATTGACCAGAATGCACCCGACCGCCCGACGTGGGTCACACCACGCGTGACAAAACAAACTGCGTGAGCAAGGCCACCGGGCGCCCCGTGGCGCCCTTGTTCGCGCCAGATTTCCAGGCCGTTCCCGCCACGTCCAAATGCGCCCAAGGGTAGGCCTTGGTGTAACGCTTCAAGAACATGGCGGCAGTGATGGCACCACCGGCTCGCCCGCCCACGTTGCCCATGTCGGCAAAATGACTTTTCAGCGCGTCGTCATATTCCTCGTCCAAGGGCATGCGCCAAGCGGGGTCTTGCGTGGCGTCTCCGGCGGCCAAAAGCTGTGCGGCCAGTTCGTCATCACTGCAAAACAAGCCCGAGCGGTGATGGCCGAGCGCGATGACACATGCGCCGGTGAGCGTGGCGATGTCCACCACCGCGGCGGGCTTGAACCGTTCAGCGTAGGTCAGTGCGTCACACAAGATAAGGCGGCCTTCGGCGTCGGTGTTCAAGATCTCGATGGTCTGCCCCGACAGGCTGGTGACCACGTCCCCGGGCTTGACTGCCGTGCTGCTGGGCATGTTTTCGCAGGCCGGGATGATGCCGATCAGGTTGATTTTTAACTTGAGCTCAGCCACCGCGCGAAGGGTGCCCAACACACTGGCGGCGCCACCCATGTCGAACTTCATTTCGTCCATGTCGGCCGCAGGCTTGATGGAAATGCCGCCGGTATCGAAAGTGATGCCCTTGCCCACCAAGACGATGGGCTGGGCCGTTTTTGCCGCCCCCAGGTAACGCAACACGATGAACTTTGGCGGCTCGGCCGAGCCCTGCGCCACAGCGAGGAAAGAGCCCATGCCCAGCTTGGCGGCGTCTTTGCGTTCCAACACCTCCACCTTCAAACCATGGGATTTGCCCAGCGCTTTGGCGACACTGGCCAAGTACGTCGGTGTGCAATGGTTGCCGGGCCGGTTGGCGCATTCGCGCGCCAATTCCACACCAGCCGCCATGGCCGCACCCTGGCGCAAACCTGTGCCCACCGCCGCGCTGTTGGCCTTGCTGCACACCACGCTGCACTGTGCCAATTTGGATGCTGCGGGCGCGCTGGGCTTGGTATGGCGATAGACGTAAAGCGCGTCTTGCACGGCCATCGCCACGGCCAGTGCCACGGATTGGGCAGCCTCGGCATGGCCGGGCCCGTCGCCCACCACGGCCACGGCCAGGTGTTTTGCACCGCCCCCCTTGATGGAGGCCACACCGGCAGCCACGGCTTTGGCCACCGCCTTGGGCGCGCCCGACGCCGCCACAACAAAACAAATCCGCCCCGCTTTGACCCCCGTCAGGCCATGCAAATAGAGGCTTTGGCCGCTCTTGAGTGCGATGTCACCGCTGTCGAGCGCGGCCTTCAAACTGTCAGCCAAGGGCTTGGCCAAACCCTCAGGCAATGTCAAACCTGCAATCACCACAAGCAAGGCGCCTGCGCCAACATTTGCCAGCCCGCTGGGGTCTGCCACCAAGGTCTTGAAGTCCATAATTCCGCCTGAGAAGGAAAGCGCCGGATGTTATTCGATACGACTGTGAGACGTGAGCTGGCCAAGAGCTTCGGTGCCACGCTGGTGGTGATCCTGACCGTCATGCTGACGATGTTTCTCATCCGCACCGTGAGCCAGGCGGCAGGCGGGGTGGTGTCACCCAAAGACGTCGTGCTGCTGCTGGGTTTTGTCTCGCTGGGGCATCTGCCCACCATGTTGGCGCTGTCTCTCTTCGTCGCGGTGGTGGTGACGCTGGGCCGCATGTACCGCGACAGTGAAATGGTCATCTGGTTTGCCAGCGGCGTTGGCGTCAACCGTTTCATCAGACCCGTTGTTCGCACGGCCTGGCCGGTGCTGTTGGTTATCGCCCTGTTGGTGATTTTTGTCTGGCCCTGGAGCAACCAGCAAACCCAGGAGTTGCGCGACCGCTATCAACGGCGCTCTGACATTGCCCGCGTGGCGCCCGGCGTCTTCCAGTCCTCAAGTGACGGCCAACGGGTGTTTTTTGTCGAGCGCGAAGGCGCCGACACGGTGAATGCACGCAACGTCTTCATCTTGTCGCGACAGAACCAAAATGAATCGGTGACCTCAGCGCACCGCGGGCATTTGCAAACACAGGGCGACGATCGCTTTCTGGTGTTGGAGTCCGGACAGCGCAACGAGATCAACTTGAAGAGCCAAGACAAAACCCAGGCCCGGTTCGAGACTTACCGCGTCTTGGCAGAAGACAAGTTACTGGGCGGCGGCGTTGCCCGTGCGCCCAAGGCCACACGCACGATCGAGCTCATCCGGCGCCAAACACCCGAGGCCAACGGCGAGCTGGCGTGGCGCTTCGGCCTCCTGCTGGCAGCTTGCAACATGCTGCTCTTGGGCGTTGGTTTGGCGGCGTCCAACCCGCGGCGACCGAGCAACTGGAGCTTGCTCTTGGCCTTGATGACCTTCATCGTGTATTACTTCAATCTGGTGAATCTCACGCAAGTGTGGGTCACCGCGGGACGCCTGAGTTTGGCCACCGCTTTGGTGGGCATGCATGGACTGGTGCTGCTGCTGGCAGTGGCTTTGCTGTGGTGGCGGGACCATGCCGCCGTGCTGCGCTGGCGAGCACCTAAAGTTGCGGCGACATGAAGACCATTCGCCGCTTGCTTTACCGTGACATCGTGGCCTCGGTGGCTTTCGTCGCCCTCGCCTTCCTGGCCCTGTTCTTTTTCATCGACTTCGTCGACGAGCTCGATGGCGTGGGCAAACGCGGCAAGACCTTCGGCCACGTGATGTTGGCCACCTTGTACGAGCTGCCAAGCCACTTTTACGAATTGTTCCCGATAGCCGTATTGATCGGCACGATCTACGCATTGGCGCGGTTGGCGCAGTCCTCAGAGTTCACTATCTTGCGAACCAGCGGCTTGGGGCCGGTGCGTGCTCTGGGCATGCTGGCCACGATTGGCGTGCTGTTTGGCGCGCTCACTTTTGTGGTGGGCGACGTGGTCACGCCGCTCAGCGAAACACAACTTGCGCGGTTTCGAGCCCAGTCCAATGGCGGGCTGCGGGTCGGTGGTGCTGGTGCGTGGCTCAAAGAAAAGCGCAGCACGCCGCAGGGTGAACGAAGTTACGCCATCAACGTGGGCGGCAGCAATGCGGCGGGTGTGCTCGACGACGTGCTGATATTTGAGTACGCCGCCAACGGCCAGTTGCTCACCCGCATCGGTGCGCGCAAAGCCCGTGTTGACGTTTCAGGTGATTGGACGCTGCTTGACGTCGTGGTCACCCACTGGCCACAGGGTTCGGTTGCAACGGAAATGGCACTCGGCATGGACGCCGCGACACGCGCCGATCAGAACCTGCGTGAGGAACATCTGGCGCAGCTGCGCTGGCCCAGCACCTTGAGCGCTGACGTGGTGGCCGCGGCCGTGTTGCCTCTGGCCACCATGACGACATTGGAGCTTTACCGATATAGCGCGCATCTGAGCGACCAGGAACAAGCCGCGCAGCAACATGAAATCCGCTTCTGGCGCAAAGCGCTCTACCCCTTGGCCTGTTTAGTGATGGTGGCGCTGGCGCTGCCTTTTGCCTATTTGCACGCGCGAGCGGGCGGCATCAGCTTGAAGGTCTTTGGCGGCGTGATGCTTGGCATCAGTTTTGTGCTGCTCAACAACCTCGCGGGGCACATTGGTTTGCTGCGCAACTGGACACCCTGGGTTGCCGCAGCAACGCCCAGCGGCATCTACCTTTTGCTGGGTATGGCTGCGTTCGCCTGGCTGGTTCGTTTTCGCTAACTTGCCTTTCCGGTGAATTGCATGAATGACATGACCCAACCCACAAGCGGCCTGATTCTCTTTGCCCACGGTGCCCGCGACCCACGCTGGGCCACGCCATTCGAGTCAGTGGCGCAGCGCTTGCATCGGATGCAACCGGCCCTGTTGGTGCGCTTGGCTTTTCTCGAATTCATGGCGCCCAGCTTGGCCGATGCCGCTGCCGAGCTGGTCGGGGTTGGTTGCCAACTCGTCACGGTGCAGCCCATGTTTCTGGGCGCTGGAGGCCATGTGCGCAAGGACTTGCCTTTGCTGGTCGACGCACTGCGTGCGAATTGGCCCGATGTTCGATTTACTGTTGCGCAGGCGATCGGAGAAATGGAAGTTGTCTTGCAAGCCATGGCCGCCGCCGCGTTGCAGGCGTCGGCCGAAAGTGCACCATCATGAACCTGCACCAGTTCCGCTTCATCCAAGAAGCCGTGCGGCGCAAGCTCAACCTGACCGAAACCGCCAAGGCCTTGTTTACCTCGCAACCGGGCGTGAGCAAGTCCATCATCGAGCTCGAAGAAGAGTTAGGCATAGACATCTTTGTGCGCCACGGCAAACGCCTGCGTCGCGTCACCGAGCCGGGCTTGGAGGTGCTCAAGTCGGTGGACATCATCTTGCGCGAAGTGAACAACCTGAAGCGCATCGGCGAGCAGTTCAGCAAACAAGACGCGGGCACGCTGTCCATTGCCACGACACATACCCAAGCACGCTACTTTCTGCCCGCGCCCGTGGCGCAACTGCGCCAGCGGTTTCCCAAAGTGCAGGTTGTGTTGCATCAAGGCATGCCCGCACAAGTGGCGCAGATGCTGCTCGACGACGTCGCCGACATCGGTTTGGCCACCGAAGCTTTGGCCGACTACGCAGAGCTGATCACCTTACCTTGCTACGAATGGCAGCATGTCATGGTGGTGCCCAGCCATCACCCATTGGCCAGCGTCGAGCGCCCGACCCTCGAGCAATTGGCCGCGCACACACTGGTGCTTTATCACCCCACAGTGACGGGCCGCACCCGCATTGATCACGCCTTCGCCAAAGCCCGACTCAAGCCCAATGTGGCCATCGAAGCCATCGATTCCGACGTCATCAAGACCTACGTCAAACTGGGCATGGGCGTGGGCATCGTGGCTGAACTTGCCGTGCGTGACGAGCCCGCGGGTGGTGAACTGGTGGCGCGGCCACTGGGCCACTTGTTTGGTCAAAATGTGGCTCGCGTCGCCTTCAAGAAGGGCGCCTATTTGCGCCAGTTTGTCTTCTCTTTTGCTGCCCAGCTGTCTGATCGACTCTCGCCCGCGCTCATCCAACGTGCCATGAGTGGCGTGAGCAGCTCCGACTACGAAATGTAAAAACCATGCCAATCCGTGCCCTTGCTCATACACCCATCCTCACCAGCCGATTGCCACAAGTCGGAACCACGATCTTCACTGTCATGTCCGCGCTGGCGCAGCAACATGGCGCGGTGAACCTGGGCCAAGGATTCCCTGACTTTGACTGTGACCCTGCGCTGGTGGACGCCGTGACGCAAGCCATGCGTGAAGGCCTGAATCAATACCCACCCATGACCGGCGTGCCGGTCTTGCGCCAGGCCATCTCTGACAAGGTCGCCAAACTTTACGGGCGCAGCTACAACGCCGACACAGAAATCACCATCACCGCCGGCGCCACACAAGCCATCCTCACGGCCGTGTTGTGCTGCGTGCACCCCGGGGATGAAGTCATCGTTCTGGAGCCTTGCTACGACAGCTACGCACCCAACATCGCGCTGGCCGGTGGCACGGTGGTTCGTGTACCACTCGATCCGGGGACGTTTCGCCCCAATTTCGCAGCCATCAGTGCCGCCATTACTTCGGGCACGCGCGCCATCATTGTTAACTCACCTCACAACCCAAGCGCCACGGTGTGGACACTCGCCGAGATGAATCAATTGGCGGATTTGTTGGATGGCACCGAGATATTGCTCATCGCTGATGAGGTTTATGAGCACATGGTGTATGACGGCGCGCCCCACATCAGCGCGGCATCAATTCCGAGCTTGGCGGCACGGGCGTTTGTTGTGTCGAGTTTTGGCAAGACCTACCACGTCACGGGGTGGAAGGTGGGCTACGTGGCCGCACCGGCCGCGCTGAGCGCTGAGTTCCGCAAAGTCCATCAGTTCAATGTTTTCACGGTCAACACGCCCGTGCAACACGCCTTGGCGCGGTTCATGGCCGACCCAGCGCCTTACTTGGGTTTGGCAGCGTTCTACCAGCATAAACGCGACCTTTTTAGAGCCGGTCTGGCGCGCACCCGGCTGCGTGTTTTGCCCAGCGAAGGCAGCTACTTTCAAAGCGTGGACTACAGCGCCGTGAGCAGTCTCGGCGAGGTCGATTTTTGTCAGTGGCTAACCCGCGAGATCGGCGTGGCCGCGATCCCCGTGTCAGCGTTTTATGCGAATGGTTTTGAGCAAGGCATTGCGCGACTCTGTTTTGCCAAGAAAGACGAAACCTTGCTCGCGGCGCTCAAACGGCTGGAGTCGATTTAACGTTTGATATGACGTCATTTGTTGGTGCACAAACTTATCGCAAAACATCGATGCAGCGCACCTGTGCAAGATTCAGCGGCGGCGCATGCTGCCCGAGGTGGGTGCCAGCAGTTCACCAAAAATGCTTTCGCGTGCTTCTGGCGGAGTGAGTTCCAGATCAACCGGCGCCGTCGGGTGATCGTCAAACGACAGGTCTGAGGACGCACGACTGTTGCCCACCAGGCCCGCGCTGAGCTGTGAGCCATCCAGCGGCAAGAGCAAGTCAACGTGGCTTTGGTCAACACTGTCGCGCTCGTTCATGTCACGCGCTAGCGAATACAAAAACAGCACCTCGCGGTACGCCGGCAAGTCAAACAGTTCGCCACGCGACTTGCGGAACAACAACGCCTCCAACTCAGCCATGGCGTCGAGCGGACGAGACCAGGCAAGTTGCAAACGGGGCGCTACATCGGGGTAGTCTTCCAAAGACTTGCCAAGGGTGAGGTCAACACCCCACTCCGGCGCATAGGCGTTGTAGCGCTGATTAAAACGCGAGCGTGTGCGCTCGTAAGCGGCTTGGTCGCCACGCCGACGGTAGATTTCCAGCAGCTTCAGGTAGGTGAGCGGACTGCCTCCGCCCGTGTTGCGCAGGTGCGTGACCAACAGGTCGATGGCTGCCGTGTCCTGACCCAAGGCAATGAAAAACTCGGCCTGCTGGTCGACATCAATCAGCTCTTCAATGGACACATCACGGGGTGCCGTGTCGTCCACTCTGGCGCTTGGCGGCAGAACGACTGTGCGCGCCATGGCATGAACGAACAACGGCTCACTCGAACCCAGGGGTGCTGCCAGGGCCACTTTGCTCGTCGCCCCAGCGGTGTCAGGTGGAGTGGTCGCCAACGGCGTTGTCGACAGCTCGGGTTGCACCGTCAATGCCGAGGTGATGAGTGGCAACGGCGAGGTCTCGGCCAGCGGCTCATCAACGGCTGTGCCAACCAGGGTTGACGCGCGCAACCACGCAGCCTCCTGGGCTTGGCGCATGGCACGCAAGCGCCATGCCAACCACCCTGCAGAAAACACCGCAATTGCCGCCAGCACCAAGAGCGGCCACAACCACGCACTGCTGTTCGTCGGCCTCGCCAACTCTGCCCGCAATCGCACCAGTTCGTTCTGGCTGGTCTGAGCCTGACTGCGCGCGG
>JAYVRO010000541.1:0-3169 GCA_043776165.1 Rubrivivax sp.
ACAAACGCATTGCGGGCCGACAGCGTGCGTGCAGACTCATCGGGCAGGGCGTTGGGCATTTCGAATAACACGCGGCCTTTGCTGTCAGTCACGCGCGCAATCAATTGCGGCGTGACCCGATAGCCCCCATTGGCGAACACGCTGTAAGCCTGAACCATTTGCATGGGCGTTGCCAAACCTGCACCCAAGGCCAAGGTGAGGTAGGGCGGATTTTTTTCGGTGTCAAAGCCGAACGCACCCACCCAACTTTGAACAAACGGAGGCCCCGCAGCCTGCAGCACCCGAATGGAGACCATGTTCTTGGAGCGAGCCAGGCCGGTTTGCATCGACATGGGTCCATCAAAACGGCCGTCGTAATTCTTGGGCTCCCAAGGTTGGCTGCCCGTGGCGGCGGCGTCAAAGAACAGCGGCGCGTCGTTGACTTGGGTCAGCGCGGTCAGCCCCTTTTCCAGTGCAGCCGAGTAGATAAAGGGTTTGAAGGTGGAGCCGGGCTGGCGCCAAGCTTGCGTCACGTGGTTGAACTTGTTGGCTGTGAAATCAAACCCGCCCACCAAGGCGCGCATGGCGCCGTTGCGTGGATCCAGCATCACCAGGGCGCCCTCTACTTCGGGCAACTGCGTCAAGACCCAATCGCCCTTGGCATTTTTCATGGTGCGAACCACAGCACCACGCCGAATGCGCACCTTGGGCGCTGCTTTGTCCGACAAGCCAGAGACGACCGGCCGCAGCCCGCTGCCGACGACGGCGACCACCGTGCCGTCCTGCAACATGGTCACCACCTTGTTGGGCGAGACCTCCAGCACCACGGCAGCCCGCAGGTCGTCGTTGTCGGGGTGATCGGCCAAGGCCTCGGAAACCTTCGCCTCAACCAAGGGCATTTGAGCGGGTAGGTCCACAAAGGCTTCTGGGCCGCGATAGACCTGGCGCAGCTCGAAATCCATCACCCCTTTGCGTAAGGCGCGGTATGCGACCAACTGCTCGGTCATGTTCACCGTCACGGTCACATTCAGGCCGCGCGAGTAAGTCTCATCACCGTATTGGGCAAACACCAGGGCGCGCGCCGTTTCAGCCACGTATTCGGCGTGCACTGAATCATTGCCCGCCTCGTAGTAGTGCAGTTCTTCAGCCAGCGCCTGATCGTGTTGGGGCTCGGTGATGAAGCCCGTTTCAAACAAACGGTTGATGATGTAGCGCTGGCGCTGCGTCGCCCGTTTGGGGTTGGTTATGGGGTTGTAAGCGGAAGGCGCCTTCGGCAGGCCGGCCAACATGGCCGCCTCGGCAATCGAAATCTCGCTCAACTTTTTACCGAAGTAGACCTCGGCAGCGGCAGCAAAACCGTTGGCGCGTTGCCCCAGAAAAATCTGGTTCATGTACAGCTCCAGGATCTGATCCTTGGTGAGCTGGCTCTCAATCTTCAGCGCCAGCAGTACCTCGTAGATCTTGCGCGTAAAGGTCTTTTCGGTAGACAGGTAGAAATTGCGCGCCACCTGCATGGTGATGGTGGATGCCCCCTGGCTGCGCGCGTCACGCAGGTTTTCAAGCAAGGCCCGCGCGACGCCTTTGTAGTCGACGCCGCCATGTTGATAGAAGCGCACATCTTCTGCCGCCAGCACCGCATCTTTCATGATTTGCGGGATTTGGGCGATGGGCACGAAGTTGCGCCGCTCTTCGCCGAACTCACCGATTTGCACACCGTCGGCCGAATAAACCCGCAACGGCAGTTTGGGCCGGTAGTCGGTCAGCGAGCCGATCTCCGGCAATTGCGGGTAGGCCACGGCCAGCGCCAAACCCAGCAAGAGCAGCAACAGGGCCACGCCGGCGCCCAAGCCTCCTGCCATCCAGGCCAAGGCACGCCCCACTTGGCGCAATACGCCGACAAAGATACCCTGCGATGGCGAAGCCGTGGGGTGCCCAGAATCTTCTGCACTTGCCCGCGGCACGCTGTCGGTTTCTCTGCGGGGCTGGTAATCGTTTGGTGGCATCGGAGCTTTGCAATAGGACTGGGCGAAAGAATATAGGAATCCCCCACCTCTATTCCCCGCATTGGCCAAGAACTTGATGGCCGATGATCCCATCCATGAACCTTCACTTTGATGCAACCCGCTCGTTCAGGCGTCGATGAACCCCGCCGTGACATCTGACACGCGCAAATTTCTCAAACCGGTGGGTGGCGTTTTGGGTGTGCCGCATCGCTTTGTTTCAATCAACCTCAGCGCAGTCGGTTACGGCCAACAGTCGCGACCGATGTTCCCTAGCGCAAGGGGCGCCAACGCCTATGTCGCCAATCCAATGCTGCTAGCATCGAACTGACCTTTTAACAAGCCTGCTGCCCGGTGGCCCGCGCATAGGGCATAGACCTCGGCCCGAAGCCGTGGCACCGGTTCCGTTGAAAGTCGCCCGCGTGGCGCAAGGAGTGTGCGTTTGAGTTTTCTGGACACCTTGTTGGGCCGCAAGCACACTCCGATGATTGGGCTTGATATCAGCTCGTCCAGCGTCAAGCTCGTCGAGTTGGATCAAACCAAGTCGGGCGAATATGTGCTGGAGCGTTTCGCCTCCGAGCCCTTTGAAAAGGGCTGGATCACCGACGGCCAAATTGAAAAATTCGACGAGGTGGCAGGAGCCGTTCGGCGGGTGGTGCAAAAGAGCGGCACCAAGTCAAAACAAGTGGTGATGGCCATGCCACAGTCGGCCGTCATCACCAAAAGAATCATGCTGCCTGCCGGCTTGCGCGAAGAAGAGATGGAGCTGCAAGTCGAGAGCGAAGCCAATCAATACATCCCATTCTCGCTCGACGAAGTGAGTCTGGATTTTTGCGTCATTGGCCCCAGTGCCACTTCAGCGGGCGATGTGGAGGTTTTGATCGCCGCGTCACGCAAAGACCGCGTGCAAGACCGCCAAGGATTGGCTGAAGCCGCTGGCCTGAAACCCGTGGTGCTGGACATTGAAGCGCATGCCTCCCGCTTGGCCATGGGCCGGGTGATTGCTGGCCTGCCCAATGAAGGGCGCGACGCCCTGGTGGCCTTGTTCGAAATTGGCGCCGATAACTCCAGTTTGAAGGTGCTGCGCGACGAGGAGTTGCTCTACGACCGCGACCAAGCTTTCGGCGGCTCTCAGCTAACCCAGCTGATCAGCCGGCAGTACGGTTTCTCCTTCGAAGAAGCAGAAACCA
>JAYVRO010000542.1:0-10827 GCA_043776165.1 Rubrivivax sp.
GCCGAGAACGGCATCCAGAACGATTCCAAAGCGTTGGCGACTTGTGGTTCAGCGTGACCCATGGTGTGTGGCTCCTGGATGGTTGATGCCGGTTAAAAGTACCGCGATTGTGCCGTTGCCGCTTGGTTCTGTGGCCACTGGCACCAACGAAGGCATGGCGCTGGCCCCGTGGCGCTGGCAACATGTTTGGGCGGCTGGCGATGCGGTCCAATCGCAGCGTCATCAAGACCCGACGACGCCATGACCACCACTGTTTTTGCAGCCAACAAGATCATCACCATGAACCCGGTGCGGCCCACTGCCACGCATGTGGCAGTGCGAGACGGCCGCATCTTGGGCGCTGGCACGTTGGACGAATTGAGCGGCTGGGGTGCGCTCACCCTGAACGAGCAGTTCAGAGACAAGGTGCTGATGCCCGGTTTTGTGGAGGGCCACAGCCACTTGATGGCGGGCTCGCTGTGGCGCTACGTCTACTGCGGCTACTTTGATGTGACCGACCCCGATGGCCGCGTGGTGGCGGGCTCACGTTCGCTGGCTGATGTGGTGGCCGCACTGAGCCAGGCCGCAGCAAGAAGTGGCGACGACACCGCCGTCGTGGGTTGGGGCTTCGATCCCATCTACTTTGGCAGCGAGCGATGCTCCCGCCACGACCTGGACCGCGTGAGCAGCACACGCGCTGTGGGCGTGTTGCATGCCAGTGGGCACATCTTGAACGTCAACACCACAGCACTCGCCCTGGCGGGCTTCGAGCGCCAGGGCATGGACCACCCCGGTATCCCCTTTGGCGCTGACGGCCTGCCCACAGGCGAGCTCAAAGGCCCCGAACCCATGGGCGCGGCCTTGAGCCATGTCGGCCTCGGCCGCAACTTTTTAGGCGGTGATGAAGCGGGCATGCGCGCTTTTGCCAAGCTCTGCGTGCGCGCGGGCGTGACCACGGCAACCGACCTGGCCGCCACGCTGGATGACGAAGGCCTGGCCACCTTGTTGCGTGTGACGGGTGAAGCGCAGTACGCGGTGCGCATCGTGCCCTTGCTGCGACTCATGGGTTTGACGCCGCAGCAAGCCGTGGCCCGAGCGGTCGAGCTGCGCGCATGCAGCACGGAGCAGTTGCGCCTCGGCGCCATCAAGGTCGTGGCCGATGGGTCGATCCAGGGTTTTTCAGCCAGGCTGCGCTGGCCGGGTTACTTCAATGGTGCAGCCCAGGGGCTTTGGTACACCGCGCCGCAAACCATGCAAGAGGCTTACGAGCTGGCACTTGAACAAGGCCTCTTGGTGCACACCCACACGAATGGCGACGAAGCCACCGCGCTGGTCATCGAACTGATGGACGCGGCCCTGCGCAAACATCCCCGCCGTGACCACCGCTTCACCTTGCAGCACTGCCAGTTGGCTGACGCCGCACAGTTCCGCCGCATCAAAGCCCTGGGCCTGTGCGCCAACCTGTTTGCCAACCACCACCACTACTGGGGTGACCAGCATTACGCCACCACGGTAGGTCCCGAGCGCGCAGAACGCATGAACGCCTGCCGCACGGCACTGGACACCGGTGTGCCCATGGCCATTCACAGTGACGCACCCATCACGCCCATCGGCCCGCTCTTCACGGCCTGGTGTGCCGTCAACAGGCTCACGGCATCGGGGCGCGTGCTGGGCGCGGCAGAGCGCATCACGGTTGACGAAGCCCTGCGCGCCATCACCCTGGGCGCGGCCTACACATTGAAGTTAGACGGTGAAATCGGCTCCATCGAGTGTGGCAAGCGGGCGGACTTCGCGGTGCTGGAAGACGACCCCAGTGCCGTGGCACCCCAGGCGCTGAAAAACGTCCGCGTGTGGGGCACCGTGCAAGGCGGGCATGTGTTCGCGGCTTGACATCACGACCGGACATTGCAGGCGGACATCACAAGCGGACATCGCAACATTGAAAACAAGCGTCCCCACCCTCGTCATCGGCGGCTATTTGGGCGCAGGCAAAACCACGCTCGTCAACCACTTGCTGCGCCACGCAGCGTCCGGCGCAGGTGGCCAGCGCATCGCCGTGTTGGTCAACGACTTTGGCAGCATCAACATCGACGCCTCGCTCATCACCGGCCAACAAGGCGAGGTGATGAGCTTGGCCGGGGGCTGCGTGTGTTGCAGTTTTGGCGCTGACTTGGTGGGCATGCTGGGCCAAGTCGTGCGGCGCGAGCCGCCACCCGACGTGGTGCTGATCGAAGCCAGTGGCGTGGCCTTGCCAGCGTCCGTGGCGCGCAGCGCGCGGCTGGCGGCGGGTGTGCACGTTGAAGGCATCGTGGTGCTGGCCGATGCAGGCACTGTGCAAGCGATGTGCCAAGACCCCTACGTGGGCGACGTGCTGCGTCAACAACTGAATGACTCTGACCTGGTGCTGCTCAACAAAATGGACTTGGTCGCCGCCATCGCGTTGCCCGGCTTGTTGGCATGGCTGCGCGGCGCCGCACCCCGGGCCACCGACATGGGTTGCACTCAGGGCGACGTGCCTGTCGAGATGGTGCTGGGCCTGCGCGCCAAGGTTTCACATGAGTCAATTGGCGGGCTGCTGGCAGGCGCACAAACCTTGCATCCCATCGCGTCGGCGTCAGAGCGCTTCGTCAGTGCCACGCTCGCGTTGGTACCGGGGTCCGACCCGCACGCTTTAGCGCAGCAATGGGCGGCACAAAGCCAGGGCCTGGTGCGCGCAAAAGGCTTCGTCACCGACGCCCATGGCCAGCGCTGGTTGTTGCAAGCCGTGGGGCCACGGTGGACGGTGACCCAAAACGCCGCCACGGTGGTCAACGTTGGACACGACACGCTGCACAGCGGGGCCGACAACACACTGGTGATGATCGGCCTGCGCGGCAGGTTCACACCACCCTGAGAAGCCTTGCGGTCAACACTTGTTGGCAGCCATGTTGGGCCGCCCAGGTCTTCAAGGCGTCGATGGGCACCGGCTTGCTCAGGTGGTAGCCCTGCGCTTCGTCGCATCCCAAGTCGGCCAAACGACGCTGGATGTCGGCGTTTTCAACGCCTTCGGCCACCACGCTCAGACCCAGGTTGTGAGCCAGGTCAATGGTGCTGCGCACGATTTTGGCGTCGCCTTCGTCTTTGGCCATGCCCATCACAAAGCTCTTGTCGATCTTCAGTTCCTGCACCGGCAAACGCTTCAAGTAGGCCAGCGACGAATAGCCGGTGCCGAAGTCATCGATGCTGAGCTTGTAGCCCCGCCGAGACAGGCGGTTCAGCGTGCCCTCAGCGCGTGCAGGGTCGTCCATGATCGCGCTCTCGGTGATCTCCAGGCAGAAGGCCTCGGCACCCACCGCGTGGCGCTGAAGAATGAGCTCCATCTTCTCGGGCAGTTCGGTGTCCATCAGGTCGCGGGTGCTGAGGTTGACCGACACGCGCTGCACGCCCAGTTCGGCCAGCGCAGCGATGTTGCGCGCCGTTTCCTCAAACACCCACAGCGTGAGTTGACGCACAAATCCTGTCTGTTCAGCGAAGGGCACAAACTGCATGGGTGGCACCAAACCGCGCGTCGGATGTTGCCAACGCACCAGCGCCTCGGCACCCACCAGTGCACCCGTGGCCAGCAGCACCTTGGGCTGAAAGAAGAGGCGCAATTCGTTGTTCTCGACCGCGTGGCGCAGCTCGCTCAGCAGCGACAGTGTCTGCGCGCTGCCGTTGTCAAGGCTGGGCGCATAAAGCTGGGCGCCCGCCGTGTGGCGCTTGGCCACGTACATCGCGACCTCGGCATGGCTGAGCAGGCTGTCAATGTCTTGTGCGTGTTCAGGCCAACAAGCCAGACCCACGCCCGCGCTGAGATCAACACACTGGTCGTCCAGCGTGAGCGGTTCTTCGAACGAGGCCGCGATGCGCGCAGCGACGGCCATCGCCTGCGTCGCGTCGGCCGCTGGCAGCAACAGGGCAAATTCGTCGCCACCCAAGCGCGACACCATGTCGCCCGGCCTGACCACCAGCTGCAAGCGTTCGGCCACCACCTGAAGCAAGCGGTCGCCAAAAGCGTACCCGAGCACGTCGTTGACATGCTTGAAGCGGTCCAGGTCCATCATCACCACCACCAGCGGTTGGCCGGTGGTTGAAGCGGCAAGCACGGCGTCGCGGAACTGCACGCGGTTGGGCAGGCCGGTCAGGCGATCCCAGTAGGCCAAGCGTCGCACTTGGCGCTGATGTTCGGCAATGTTGCCGCGCATGTTTTCGAAGGATCGCGCCAACTCGCCGACTTCATCGGCGTTGCCCTGCTCGACCAAGGGCGTGTCGTAGTCACCACGCGCCATGCGACCCGTCGCCTCGACCAAAAGATTCAGCGGTCGCGTCACATAGTTGGCGGTGAGCTTGCTGCCCACGCCGAAGAGCAACAGCCCCAGTAGCGTGATGGCCAACAGCGTGAGCTGCAACGCGCGGTAGGGCTCGATGGCACTGGCCAGGCCGCCCGACAGCCTGAGCAATACAGCGCCGCCGCCCGGCATGTGGGCCAAGGTCACGTCGTGCAGCAGCAGCACGCCGTCAGCGCCCACGGCCTCGGTGGCGCCGCTGGGCAGGGCGGCCAGCAAGTCGGGTCTTTGATCGGCGGAAAGACTGCTGTGGAGCAGGTGGCCACCGTCGGTGCCCGTGACCATCATCGTGGCATCGTGGCCCGACACGGCGAACAAGTCGCGCACCACGGCGCCGTCAAGCTCGAAACCCATCACCACCCAGCCGATGACCAGCGGCGCCCGCATCGGCACCATCACAAACTGGTGCGGTCGGCCCCCCACCAGGGCCACGGCGGAGCCCTGTTTGGCCAGCTTTGGCGCCAGTGTTGCCAACTCGGCCAGCAGTTCAGGGTTGACATCTTGCGACTGCGCGCGCACAGCAAATTGCGTGTCCAGCAGCGCCGTCACGGCAGCGTCTATGCGCGCGCCGTGGTTGTCCAGCGCCGACGCGATGGTGTCGCGCTCGTCGCTGGCCACGGCAGCACGAAAGCCAAAGTCAGCGGCCAGCAGCGCAGCGCCCTGTTCGAGTTTGTTGGCCCGCAGCTCCAAGAGGCGGTGCCAGATGCGCTCTGAGACGACCAGGCTGCCACTGAGCTGGCGCCGCGCGTTGCCGTCAACGCTGACATAGATCGTGAGAAGACCCGCCACCTGCACCGCCAGCAAGAGCAACAACGAGAGCACAACGATGCGCGTGGAAAGCCGCCAGCCGCGCATGCGGGCTGCCACGGTGGTGGCAACGCCAGTTTGGGCCGCAGCGTCCACCGGTGCCGCCGCAGCGGGCTGCACGGGCGCAACACGCGCACTGTCCAGGTTGTTGCCGACGAGCGGCTCGCGGGGGTTCATTTGGCACTGCCCATCAACCGCAGACCGACTTGCTGCGCTGTGGCTTCGACCGTCAGCGCCTGGTCTGCCGCAGGCGCCCCCACGGGCAGGCTGGCATGCCAGCTGCGCAGCCTGTAGTTGCCGGGTGGCACGTTGCCAAGCCTCACCACGCCATCAACACCGGCCTTGCCATAAAAAGGCGTAGCCACCACCAGCACCCAAGCGGCCATTTGGTCATGGATGTTGCAACCGAGCACCGCAATGCCAGGCTGGTCAAACACCACGGGCGCTGCAGGTGTGCCCACGTAGAGCTTGATTTCGAACTTCTTCATCGGAGAGAACGAATAAACATGGTGCCGCACGGTGTCGCGGTTGGGGAAAGAGACCGCGGTGCCCACCGTCACCACAGTCACCGCCGGGTCGAAGCTACGCTGCACTTGAGCGATCTCGGCAGGGGGTGCGGGCTTGACCGCGGCTCGCGCTGCCGCAGATTCCAAGAACACCACGGCGTCGGGCAGCGGCTGGCCGTTGGCGTCTTGCACACGCACGTCGATCACACCGGCCATCGCGCTCAGGGGCCAGGCCGCGAACATGGCCGCAAGCACGGCCATGACTCTGTTCATCACGCTGGCCGTGACCGTGGCCGGCAGGGCATGCATGCGGTGGTCCATCACGGCTCGATCGCCATGCCCCAGAGCGCGCGCCCGTTGCCCACGGTGCCCAGCGGTGTGGCGCGGCCCGTCGCCAAGTCGATGCTGAAGAGCCGCGTGCGCCCGGCCATGCGAAGCGCGGCCAGCGCGGCGTTGTTGGTGTCAGCGATGTCAAACGACGCATCTTCCAGCGCGCCTGTGCCCAAAGAGCCGATGCCGCCCACGGGCATCAACTGCCCCGTGTTGGGTGAAACCACCGGCTGCACACCTTCCACAGAACCTTGGGTCACCAAGGTGCCAGTGGCGAGCTCGATGGCGTAGTTGGTGGTGAGCTTGTCGTTGCCTTTGTTGTATGTGTAGGCAGCACCGGCCACCTTGGGCGCGGCCACCCCGGGTATGGCCCAGTTCAGTGGCGGGTCTGTGGCGGCCAGCGCGCCCGTGTCGGGGTGAAGCCGCAGGTTCTGGCCGCTGTCGCTGACAACACGCACGCGGTCGGCAACGGGGTTGAAATCAACGCCGAAGCGCTCGCCCTGCAACACCACCGCTGGCCCGCTGCCGACGGGCTTGAGCGTGGCGCTGGCTGTGTCGATGGTGTACATGCGCCCGCCCGACGACACGGCGTACAACACGCCGCGCGCAACCCGGAAGTCAATGCCGACCAGCCTTTCGCCCGTCGGCAACCCCTGCAGCAGCGTGCGCGACTGCAAGCGTCCCGGTTGGCCGGCGTTGAAGCGAACCAGCTCGGCGGCGTCGGTCACTGCCCAGACCATCTCGCTTCTTGGCGGGCCTTCGGGCTCGGTGGCGCAGGCGGCCAGCAAGGCGACAGCAGAGACGGACAGGGTGCGCCGCACCTTCAAAGTAAGTGACATCAAAACTTGGCTCCTTTGCGCAGGATCGGCCTGCTCAGGCATGGAATGGCAACGCCAATTTATCGGCAACAACAGCCGTCAATTGAGCAGAGTTGCTGTCGTCGCACCTTTGAGGCCCCAAATTCCGCGCCAAATGTCAGGCCAAGCCCCCTGTCTGCGCCGACAGATCCGAATGGCGATTGAGCGGTGCTCCCTGCGCCGCCAACCGCTTCAAGCTCGCCATCGTCGCCACACAAGCCCGCGCCGCTTCTCCGCCCTTGACAACAAAGTGATCGGCAAAAAATCGCCGGTGTTCTTCGTGGTCATGAAAGTTCTTGGGAGTGAGTACGCAAGAGATCACTGGCACACCGCTGTCGAGCATCACGCGCATCAAGCCACTGATGACGGCGTCAGCCACAAACTCATGGCGGTAGATGCCGCCGTCCACCACCAACCCGCAGGCCACGATGGCGCTGTAGCGACCGGTGGCCGCCAGGCGTTGCGCGTGCAAAGGGATCTCATACGCGCCGGGCAGCTCAATCACGTCCACGTGATCGGGTGGCACATGGTGGCGCGCCAGTTCGGCCAGAAATGCATCACGTGCTTTGTGCACGATGTCCGCGTGCCACTGGGCGTGGATGAAGGCGATGCGCTGGTGGCCTGGTTGGGCCGCGTTCGACTCATGTCGAACGTTGGCGTGCGAAGGCGCCGCGCTGGGATACAAGCTTGGGGTCTGATTCATGGTTTACCTCGGTAGGTGGATGCCAAAAATCAGGGCGCACGAGATGGCGCGGCCACGTCTTGAATGAAATCAAACATGACATCAAACAAGAAACGGCCAGGACAACGTCGCGCTCTCTTTCATCCGGACTGTGACCGTCGGCCCTGGGTTCCAACCAGGTCTGCTGACCCAATGACGTTTGACCTTGGTGCTGGACTTCGGCCTGACGCCACTGGCGCTCGCGGGCTTGTGCAGTCAGGGCCGTAGCCCCGCCACCATCACCGCCGGTGGGGACTTTCACCCCGCCCTGAGAACGCTTGCGGCCCAGTTGCCCAAGCCGCAGTACGATGTTAACCACTGGTTATTGGGGATGGAGGACCTCGTCGCCAAGGAGTTCAATGCCGACATTCATTCGCAGGAGCAAGGCCATGAACCCTTGGGTCAAACGCGGCGGTCTGGCTGTCGTCGCTCTGGTGGCGGTTGTCAGCGTCGCCGTCGCTGTCGGGCTGCAACAGGGCGACACCAGGGCAGCGCGCAAAGTGGAGGTCGCGGTCACCGCCGTGCCCTACACGAGCGAAGCCAGCGCGGTGGGGCGCGGCCAATACTTGTTCGCCTCGCGCGGATGCGCCGATTGCCACGGCGCCAATGGCGCGGGCGCGACCCTGGTTGACGACGGCAAGGGCACCAAACTGGCTGGTCCCAACATCACCGTCGGCAACTCCACGGTGGCCGCTTACCAAGAAGTCGACTGGGTGCGCAGCATTCGCCACGGCGTCACTCCCTCCGGCCGTGTGCTGCGGCTGATGCCCAGCGAGGACTACAACAGGCTGACGAACGATGATCTGGCCGCCCTCGTGGCCTATACGCGCCAACTGCCCACGCAAAGTGGACGGCTGCAAGGCACGATCGAGCTGCCGTTGCCTGCGCGCGTGATCTACGGTTTTGGCGGCATTCCTGAAGCCTACGAAAAGATCAATCACGCCCTGCCGCCCAGTCAGCCCTTGGCCCAGGCTGCAACGGTCGAGTACGGCGCCTATGTCGCGCAAATGTGCCTGGGCTGCCATGGTCCGAAGCTGGAAGGCGGCAAGATTGCCGGTGGCCCACCCGAGTGGCCTGCCGCTGCCCGTTTGGCCCCGGGCGAAGGCTCGGTGATGCCGCGCTATGCCAACGCGCCAGCCTTCATGGCGATGCTGAAAAGCGGCAAACGCGCTGACGGCACGGCCATCGCCGTGATGCCCTTTGGCTCGCTCTCGCAGATGAGCGAGATCGACACCGGCGCACTGTTTGCCTACCTGAGCAGTTTGGGCAAAAAGTAGCATCGATTGCGCCGTGCCGTTGCCCTCAAGGGCTGTGCTGGCGCACCACCTGCTGCGGATAGGGTATCTCCACGCCCGCCGCGTTCAAGCATGCCAGCACCGCCAAATTCACGTCACTTCGGACGTTGCCGTCGCCGTTTTCTGGGTCGGCGATCCAAAATGGCAAGCGCAGTTCAAGGCCGTCAGCACCAAAGGCGTGCAAGTGCACCCCAGGCGCAGGGTGGGCCAGCACACGCGGCACGGCAGCCATGGCGTTGATGAGCTGCGGGATCAGCGTCTCCAGGTCGGTGCCGTAGGCCACCTGAACGTTGGCCACGATGACCACTTGGGTGTCAGCCAGCGTGGCGTTTTCAACGCGCTGGGTGACCATCATGTCGTTGGGCACGATGGCTTCGCGGCCTGACAACGCGCGCAGCACCGTGTAGCGCATTCGGATGTCGGTGATGCGGCCTTCAAAGCCGTCCACTTTGACCATGTCGCCAATGCGCGCCCTGCGCTCGGCCAAGATGACAAAACCGCTGATGTAGTTGGCCGCGAGTTTTTGCAAGCCAAAGCCGATGCCCACCCCAAGCGCGCCGCCCAGCACACCGAGCGCCGTGAGATCAATGCCGGCGGCTGACATGGCGAACATCAGGCCCACAAACAGCAACAACGCGCGAAGCGTGATGGCGGCCATCTTGCGCAGCGACAGGTTGTCACTGGCGCCGTGCAAGAGCCTGGCTTCCAGCGCAGCCGCTACCCACAGCGCCAGCACGAGCACGGCCACCGCCGTGGCCACGCCTTCAAGCATGTTTCGCAGGCTCACCCGCGCACTGCCGACCTTCCAGGTCGTGGCGTCAAGCCAATGCACCAAGTGCGGCCACAAACCTGTGGCCCACAGCAGCACCAAGGCGGCGGCCAGCCACAACACGGCGCGCTCGGCGGTCCTGGCTAAAGTCGATTGAGGAAAGGTCTTGCGCAGCACGCGCCTGGCAGCCCAGGCGGCAAACAAGGCCAGCAGCACGAGCAAGGCTTCGTTCAGGGCTTGGGGGCGCAACAGGCCTTGGGCCCAACGGGTCAATGCATCCATCTTGCTTGATTGTCTTCAGAGGGTCATGTCATCAGCTAATTGCTGCGGCACCACTCAGTTCACGCCCGCCAACACCCGCACATGCGCCGCCACGCTGCGCCCGAGCGCACTGAGGTTGTAGCCACCTTCCAGGCACGACACGATGCGGCCTTGTGCGTGGCGCGCGGCCAGGTCCATCAGCTGTTCGGTGATCCAGGCGTAATCGGCTTCTACCAAACCAAGTTGGCCCAGGCCGTCTTCGCGGTGCGCGTCGAACCCCGCCGAAATGAAGATCATTTGCGGTGCAAAGGCTTCGAGCCTGGGCAGCCATTGCGTCATCACGGCTTCGCGGGCCACAGGCCCCCGGGTGTAAGGCGCCAAAGGCACATTGATCATGTTCTTGCCCAGCGGCTTGTCACCGCTGTAGGGGTAGAGCGGGCTTTGAAAAAAACTCGCCATGAAGATGCGCTCGTCGCCCGCAATGATGTCTTCGGTGCCGTTGCCGTGGTGCACGTCAAAGTCGATGATGGCGACACGTTCCAGGCCATGCACTTCCAGCGCGTGGCGCGCTGCCACCACCACACTGTTGAAGAAACAAAAACCCATCGCCGTCTCATAGGTGGCGTGGTGGCCAGGTGGGCGGATGGCGCAAAAAGCATTGCTGGCGCGGCCCGCTATCACGTCGTCGGTGGCTGCCACGGCTGCACCCGCAGCACGCATTACCGCGCGCCAGGTGCCGGGGCTCGCGATGGTGTCGGGGTCCAACGCTCGTGGCCGACCCTCGCGTTCAACCTCGGTCAACAAGTCGTGCAAATAGTCGACCTGCCTTGCGCTGTGGGCACGGCCAATTTGCTCAAGTGTGGCCAGCGGGGCGTCGTGCATTTGCAGCGTTATGTCCAGGCCCGTGGCGCGCAAATGGTCGTGGATGGCGGACAAGC
>JAYVRO010000543.1:0-3168 GCA_043776165.1 Rubrivivax sp.
CGCTCTTGGAGTCACCCTTGAACCGCAAGTACCAAGAGGCCGGCGCCGAGATGCAGCGCGCCATCACTGAAAAGCTCGTGGCTGAGTCGCGTGCCGCCGTGCAACCCAAGATACAAGCGCTAGAGCAATCAGTGGCCAAGCGCATGGCGCCCTTCATGGCGACTGGCAACGCGGCCAGCGGCGCTGGCAAATAGGGCCACAAGCCAACCACTCCAGTCATGTCAAAGGTGCAACCTGAGCTTCGTGGCCTGCCTGCACTGCGCGAGCAGATTGATGCGCTCGACAGTGAACTCTTGGCTTTGCTGAACCGCCGTGCGGCCTTGGCGCTGGAAGTGGGTGAGCTGAAGAAGCGCGAAGGCACGGTGGTGTTTCGACCTGAGCGCGAGGCCCAAGTCATTGACGGCCTTAAAACGCGCAACGCGGGCCCGCTGCGTGCTGAAAACGTCGCGCCCATTTGGCGCGAAATCATGTCAGCATGCCGCTCACTCGAATCGCCCACGCGAGTGGCCTACCTGGGCCCGGCAGGCACCTTCAGTGAAGAGGCGGCGCTGGGGTTTTTTGGTTCCTCGATCGTTCGTTTGCCTTGCGCCAATTTTGACGAAGTGCTGCATGCCACCTTGTCAGGCGCCGCTGACTTTGGTGTCGTGCCGGTTGAAAACTCAACCGAAGGTGTGGTCACACGCACGCTTGACTTGTTCTTGACGACGCAGCTTTTCATCATCGGCGAGACCAGCCTTTTTGTGCGCCACAACTTGCTGCGCCGCGAAGATTCGATGGCCAACATCACGGCGGTGTGCGCGCACCCGCAGGCCCTGGCGCAGTGCCACAACTGGTTGTCCAACCACTTGCCCCAGGCCGAGCGCCGCCCTGTCAGCAGCAACGCCGAAGGCGCTCGGCTGGCCAGCCTTGACACCAGCCTGGCGGCCATTGCGGGCCTGCGTGCTGGTGGCGAATTTGGTCTGCACGTGTTGGCACCTGCCATTCAAGACGAAGCCAACAACCGCACACGTTTTGCCGTCTTGGCGCATCCGCTACGCCACCCCGCGCCCAAGGCCTCAGGCCACGACTGCACGAGTCTTGTGGCCTCGGTCACCAACCGCCCCGGGGCTGTGCACGACATGCTGGTGCCGCTGAAGTTGCACGGTGTGTCGATGACACGCTTTGAGTCGCGCCCGGCCCGTTCTGGGCAGTGGGAGTACTACTTCTATATCGACATCGCTGGCCACCCCGATGAGCCGCAAGTCGAAGCCGCCTTGCGAGACCTGCGCAGCCAGTGCGCCTTTTTCAAGATCTTGGGCACCTACCCGGTGGACGCGCATTGATGTTTCAACAACTCGGCCTCATCGGTTGTGGCCTGATGGGCGGCTCGTTCGCTCTGGCGCTGCGCAACGCAGGGCTTGTCAAACGCGTCATCGGTTACAGCAAATCACCTTCCACCACCGAACGTGCGCGGCGCATGGGCGTGATTGACGACGCTGCCGAGTCGGCCTTGCAGGCGGTATCGGGCTCCGACATCGTGCTCCTCGCTGTGCCGGTGGCGGCAACAGAAAGTACCTTCAAAGCCATTCGCCACCTGGTTGAACCCGGCGTGCTGTTGATGGACGTGGGCAGCACCAAACGCGACGTGGTAGACGCTGCGCGGCGCGCGCTGCGCGAACGCATTGGCTCGTTCGTGCCGGCGCACCCCGTTGCGGGCAAAGAGAGTGCCGGCATTCACAACGCCGACGCCGCGCTGTACAGCGGTCGCCAAGTCATCCTCACGCCATTGCCACAAACCGCGCCTGACCTGGTGCAGCGCGCCACCGATGTCTGGTGCGCCATCGGCGCTCAAGTTTTGAAGATGACGCCAGAGAACCATGACGCAGCTTTTGCTGCCGTCAGCCACTTGCCGCACCTGTTGGCTTTTGCCTATTTCAGCGCCGTGGCCAACCAGTCAGCGGGGCAAGATTTTTTGTCGCTTGCGGGGCCGGGCTTCAGAGACTTCACGCGCATTGCCGCCAGCAACCCCGAAGTGTGGCGCGACATCTTGGTGGCCAACCGCGAAGAGGTGCTTAAACAATCGCAACATTTCAGGCAGGCACTTGATGCGCTGGAACTCGTCATGCGAACGGGCAACACAGAAGCCTTGGAAGACCTCATCCGCGGTCCGTCAGAGGGCCGCGCCCATTGGCAGATGGGCACGCCCAGGTTCACTCAGCGCTGAACAAGTTCTCGTCATCTCAAACGTTGATTCACCGGCGCCTTCGTTGATGACCTGCCCGCCATGAACTGGCCTCCTTGGTTCGCAATCTTTTCTCGCTGATCCCTTGTTCAAGATCCCCTTCCTCGACCTGCCTCCGTTGCACAGCGCCTCTGGCACGGTGCGTTTGCCTGGCTCGAAAAGCATTTCCAACCGCGTGCTCCTGCTCGCTGGTTTGGCCCAAGGCACAACGGTCTTGCATGACTTGCTCGACAGCGACGACACCCGGGTGATGCTCAACGCGCTGCGCGCCCTGGGTTGCACCTTGGCACCCCAGGGGCGCAGCTTGCTTCTCACCGGCATTGGTGGGCAGTTGCGGGTGCACGAGGCCTCGCTTTTTCTCGGCAACGCTGGCACCGCCATGCGGCCTCTTGCGGCCGCGCTTGCGGTGCTGGCGGCCACTCAAGGTGGACGTTTCGAGCTCTCGGGCGTGGCGCGCATGCATGAACGCCCCATCGGCGATTTGGTCAACGCCCTGCGGCCTCTGGGTTGCACCGTTGACGACCTCGGCACGCCGGGTTACCCGCCATTGCGCTTGAGTGGTTTTTCGGGCGGACGGCTCAACACCGATCAGCCCATTCGAGTGCGCGGCGATGTGTCGAGCCAGTTCCTCACGGCCCTGCTCTTGGCCCTGCCTTTGGTCAGCGGCAACGGACCCATCTTGATCGAGGTGCAGGGCGAGTTGATCTCCAAGCCCTACATCGAGATCACGCTCAAGTTGCTCGCGCAATTTGGCATCGCTGTGCAGCGCGACGGCTGGAGCCGTTTTGTCATTGCCCAGGGCAGCCGCTATGTGTCGCCTGGCCATTTGCATGTGGAAGGCGACGCCTCATCGGCCTCGTACTTCATCGCCCTGGGTGCCATCGCTGCCACGGGCGGCGCGCCGGTGCGCATCGAAGGTGTGGGCAGTGACTCCATCCAGGGCGACA
>JAYVRO010000544.1:0-3167 GCA_043776165.1 Rubrivivax sp.
GAACATCACGCGGATGTACTGCGCGCGCAAAGGCACATCAACGCCCATCAGTTTTTCAACGGCCAGGCAATACGCATGCTCATTGGCCATCATCGACACGTAGTCGAGGCGATCCATGTACGGCAGCGCCTGAATGTAGGTCTTGCTCTCGGCGAGTTTCTCAGTGGCACGGTGGAGCAGACCAATGTGCGGATCGGCGCGCTGAATGACCTCGCCGTCCAACTCCAGCACCAGACGCAAGACGCCATGCGCGGCCGGGTGCTGGGGGCCGAAGTTGATCGTGTAGTTCTTGATCTCAGCCATGGTCAGTGCAACCCGCCATAGTTGTCTTCGCGAATGACACGCGGCGTGATTTCTCGCGGCTCAATGGACACGGGCTGGTAAATCACACGCTTTTTCTCGGGGTCATAGCGCATCTCAACATGCCCGCTCACGGGGAAGTCTTTGCGCATCGGGTGACCAATGAAACCGTAGTCGGTGAGGATGCGGCGCAAGTCGACGTGGCCTTCAAAGATGATTCCGTACAAATCGAAGGCTTCACGCTCAAACCAGTTCGCTGAATTCCAGACTTCAGTGATGGATGCCAGGACAGGCAATTCGTCGTCGGGTGCGAAAACTTTGAGTCTCAAGCGCCAATTCAAACTCACCGACAAGAGATGTGAGACAACGCAATAACGTCGTCCGTCCCAAACTTGGTCGCGGTACTGCGAATAGTCAACACCGCAAATATCGACGAGTTGCTCAAACTTTAAGGCTGCATGGTCGCGTAAGGTGAACGCCACTTGCAAATAATCGGCGGCAGTCACCGTGAGCGTGACTTCACCGCGAACACAAGCCAGCGTTTTGACTTTTTCGCCCAAGGCCGTGCGCAATTCGGCTTGCAAAGTGTCGAGACTGAGATTCATGAATGCTGTTTTGAAGTCTCAACGCGCGATCGTATTTTCGCGGCGAATCTTGGCTTGCAATTGCAAGATGCCATAAAGCAGCGCTTCGGCCGTGGGAGGGCAACCTGGCACGTAAACATCGACCGGCACGATGCGGTCACAACCGCGCACCACTGAATAGCTGTAGTGGTAGTAGCCGCCACCGTTGGCGCACGAACCCATACTTAACACCCAACGTGGCTCGGCCATCTGGTCGTAGACCTTGCGCAGTGCTGGGGCCATCTTGTTGCATAGAGTGCCAGCGACGATCATCAAGTCGCTTTGCCGAGGACTGGGCCGAAAGAGCATGCCAAAGCGGTCGATGTCGTAGCGTGCTGCGCCGGCGTGCATCATCTCGACAGCGCAGCAAGCCAAGCCAAAGGTCATGGGCCAAAGCGAGCCGGTTTTTGACCAATTGATCAAGGTGTCCACCGAGGTGGTGACAAAGCCTTCTTTCAAGACGCCTTCGATGCCCATCGCGTTTACTCCCAGTCGAGCGCGCCGCGCTTCCACTCATAGACAAAGCCGACCACCAGGATGGCGAGGAAGATCATCATGGCCCAAAAGCCCGGCGCGCCGATTTCGCGTAGCGACACTGCCCAAGGGAAAAGGAAGGCAATTTCGAGGTCGAACAAGATGAAGAGAATCGCCACCAAGTAGTAGCGGACATCAAACTTCATGCGTGCGTCTTCAAAGGCTTCAAAGCCACATTCGTAAGGGCTGTTCTTCGCCTCGTTGGGCCGGTTGGGGCCGAGCAAAAAACCCAGTAACTGCGGCACGATGCCAACCCCAACACCGACCAGGATGAACAGGATCACGGGCAAGTAGGGTTGCAGGTCCATGTTGGCGTGATCAACTGTTAACAGTTTCAGGTTGGTCGCAAAACAGCGCGCGATATGTGTGGTGCCGACGGCGAGACTCGAACTCGCACAGCTTTCGCCACTACCCCCTCAAGATAGCGTGTCTACCAATTTCACCACGTCGGCAGGACGGGAATTTCAACTCTAAAAACAGACCCTGCGGGTGCATTCAAAACACAAGACGCTCGGTCATTTTTTGTCCGGATGGCATGAGGCGATCGTGCTTCGAACAGCTTTGGATTCTAGCCAGTTTGCGCGGTCTTCCTGTCAACGAAGGCTACCAATCACTTGGGAATTTGACCTGCTGGCACTGACGCAGCAAACGTTGCAGCCGAGGCCGGTGCAACCACGACCGAGGCAGTCGACGGAGTGACCGCAACAGTGCCCGGCAGAGACCCCGGAATGGCGCCCGGTGCAGTCGACGGCGTAACACCACTGGCGGCAGCCGAAGCGGCCGGGGAGCGGTCCAGCACGCTGGCGCTTTCGCCGCCACGGCCACTGGCACTGTTGCCCATGTAGGCCAAGGTCAGCGTGGACAAAAAGAACACGGTGGCACACACCGCTGTGGCGCGCGACATGAAGTTCGCGCTGCCTGTTGCACCAAACAAACTGCCCGAAGCTCCGCTACCAAATGAAGCGCCCATGTCAGCACCCTTGCCGTGCTGAATGAGCACTAGGCCGATCATGGTCAGTGCCGACAATAGCTGCAATACAAGGGTCAAGGTGGTCCAGATTTGCATGGTCTTTAGAGCTCCAGAAAGGGGTGCGATGCGAGCCGGTTTCTAAACGGCGGCGCGGCAGATGGCGATGAAGTCGGCAGCCTTCAATGAAGCGCCACCGATCAGCCCGCCATCGATATCGGGTTGGGCAAACAAAATGGCCGCGTTATCGGCCTTCACACTGCCGCCGTAAATGATCTTCATCTTGTCAGCGTGGCCCGTGGCGGCTTGCAATTGCGCACGTAAAAGGGCATGCACTTGCTGAGCTTGTTCTGGCGTGGCCGTGCGGCCCGTGCCGATGGCCCACACGGGTTCGTATGCGACAACCATTTCGCCAGCGCAATGCGCCAATTGGTGGATGACGACGGAGAGTTGGCGCTTGACGACGGCTTCGGTTTCGCCTGCGTCACGTTGGGCCAGTGTTTCGCCAACACACACAATGGGCGTGAGGCCATTGGCCAGCGCCGCTTGCGCCTTGGCCGCCACCAGGGCGTCGCTCTCAGCGTGATAAGCCCGGCGCTCGCTGTGGCCCACGATGACGTAGCGGCACGCGCACTCGGCGAGCATGGCGGCGGACACTTCACCGGTGTAAGCGCCCTGCTCTTGCGCAGAGCAGTCTTGTGCGCCCCAGCGCACATCGCTGTTCGCGAGAGTCACTGCGGTGT
>JAYVRO010000545.1:0-10792 GCA_043776165.1 Rubrivivax sp.
GGCTGGTTGCTACTGGCTTGCGCTTCAGCAGGGCCTTGGGGCGTGGCGGCGTTTGCGCTCATGCTTTTCATGTTCGCCGTGGGCGCCACACTCATCTTCATCAACTTTTTAGCCTTGCGCCAAGCCGTTACGCCCACGGCCCTGCTCGGACGCATGACCAGCGCCATGCGCTGGCTCACCCTGATGGCGGCAGGCCCCGGGGCGTTGTTGGGCGGTTGGCTGGGTGAACACCTGGGCTTGCAGGCCAGCTTGGTATTTGCTGGCGGCACCTGCCTGGTGGTGGTGTTCGTGGCAGCGCGCGTGCCCTTGATTCGCGGCCTGCGTCAACTGCCACAGCCAGACGAAGCGCCAGGGCGGATTAGAGCTTGAGATGACCAGATGATGGGCCGTGGGCGTCGGCGCTCGCTGGGGTGCGCGCTGAGTGCGCACAGGGTGCAAAACGGTCCACCGCGTCGGTGATGAGGCCGTCGACGCCCCATTGCAATAAACGCTGGACCACTGCGTCGTCGTTCACGGTGTAACAAAGGCCGCGCATCCCGGCGTGGTGCAACTGGCCGATCACCTCGGCACTCATCACGCGGTGGTTGGTCACCACGGCCACACACGCCAACGCCTGGGCTTCGTCAAACCAGCCTTCATGCATGTTGTCCAGCAAGAGCGCCCGCGGCACCTCTGGCGCCGTTTCGCGCGCGCCTTGCAAGGCCAACGGCGCAAACGAGCTGAACAGCGGCAGCAAGTGCCCTGCGTCCAACCACAACGCACGCACTGCTTGGCCCGCGACTTGCCCGGTGCGCAGCGCCTGGCCGGGCGTGGGTTTGATCTCGATATTCAACGCAAAGCCATTGTTCTGGATGTAATGGGCAATGGCCTTCAAGGTGGGCAAGGGTTCTCCAGCAAACTGGCGGCTGTGCCAAGCACCGGCGTCTACCAACGACAGTTCTGCCCAATCTCGTTCGCCTGCGATGCCAGTGGCGTCAGTGGTGCGGTCCAGGTCGGCGTCGTGTAGCAAGAAGGGGGTTTCATCGCGGCTGAGTTTCACATCGCACTCAAAAGCGCGATAACCAAAACTCGCGCCCAAGCGGAACGCGGCCAGGGTGTTTTCGGGCGCCAATTTGCCTGCGCCGCGGTGCGCGATCCACATCGGCAAGGGCCAGTCATTTGGCGTCATGTCACACGTTGGCCCGTGTCGCCATCAAACCAATGCATGTGTTCCGGCGGTACCCGCATGGCCACGGTGGTGCCGGGCTGAGGTGGCACCAAGGTGCCCTCGATGCGCAGCACAAACGGGGCGGCCTGTTCGCCTTGGCCCAGCTTGCCGTAGACCAAGCGCTCGGCGCCCAGCATTTCCAGCATCTCAACGCGCAGGGGCCACTGGCCGTCGGCGCTCAAGCTGGCGTGCTCTGGCCGGATGCCCAGAGTGAGCGCACCTGAACTCGGCGCCGATGTTGCTAACGTGAAAGCTTGGCCGCCGATATTGAAATGTTTGCCATCGGCCTGCCCAGCGAGCAAATTCATGGGCGGCGACCCGATGAACCCGGCGACAAAGGTGCTGGCAGGTGTGCCGTAAACCTGTTCGGGTGTGCCGATTTGCTCGATGCGCCCGGCGTTCATGACGATGAGGCGCTCGCCCAGCGTCATGGCTTCAACTTGATCGTGCGTGACAAAGAGCGACGTGATGCCCAGTTCACGGTGCAGTTTTTGAATCTCCAGGCGTGTGCCTGCGCGCAGCTTGGCGTCGAGGTTCGACAGAGGCTCATCAAACAAAAATACCTGCGGCTGGCGCACGATGGCGCGGCCCATGGCCACACGTTGGCGCTGTCCGCCAGAGAGCTCACGTGGCTTTCTGTGCAGCAGCGTGCTCAGCTGCAAGATCTTTGCGGCCTTGTTGACACGTTCATCGATCTGCTCTTTAGGCAGCTTGGCGATCTTCAAACCGTAGGCCATGTTGTCGTACACGCTCATGTGCGGGTACAGGGCGTAGTTCTGGAAGACCATGGCGATGTCGCGCTCGGCGGGTTCCAGTGCATTGACCAAACGGCCACCGATGTGCACCTCGCCTTCGGTGATGTCTTCGAGCCCCGCGACCATGCGCAGCAAGGTGCTCTTGCCACAGCCGCTGGGGCCCACGATGACGATGAATTCGCCGTCTGCAATCTCCACGTCCACGCCGTGGATGACAGCCACAGCCTTGGGCCCCGACCCGTAAGTTTTCTTCACGCCGCGCAGTGAAATGGCACCCATGCTTGTCCTAGAGTTCGTTAACGTTTGACTCTACTTTTCAGAGTCAACCAGGCCCTTGACGAACCACTTTTGCATCAAGATGACCACCAGCGCGGGCGGGATCATGGCGAGTATGGCGGTGGCCATCACGGCGTTCCATTCCGTGGCCGCGTCACCGCCCGAGATCATGCTTTTGATGCCCATCACGATGGGGTACATGTCTTCGGTGGTGGTCACCAAGAGCGGCCACAAGTATTGGTTCCAGCCGTAGATGAACTGAATGACAAAAAGTGCTGCGATGGATGTACGCGACAGCGGTAGCAGCACGTCCCAAAAAAAACGCATCGGCCCGGCGCCATCAATGCGCGCGGCTTCCACCAGTTCATCGGGCACCGTCAAGAAGAATTGGCGGAACAAAAACGTGGCGGTGGCCGAAGCAATCAAAGGCACTGTCAGCCCTGCGTAGCTGTTGAGCATGCCCAGGTCGGACACCACCTTGTAGGTCGGGCCAATGCGCACTTCAACAGGCAACATGAGGGTGATGAAGATCATCCAGAAGATGACGCTGCGGCCGGGGAAGCGGAAGTAAACAACAGCAAAAGCCGAGAGCAGCGATATGACGATCTTGCCGATGGCGATGGTGAGTGCCATCACCAAGCTCACCGCCAGCATGGGCGCCGCGGCCGGCACCTTGCTGCCGTACTCGGTGACACCACCGAAGAGCGCAAACTTGTAGCTGTTGACGATGTTGTCGCCCGGCAGCAAAGACATCGGCACGTTTTGCACGATCTGCTCGGCCGTTTGCGTGCTCGCGATGAACGTGATGTAGACCGGGAAAGCCACGATCAACACGCCCAGCGCCAGAACCAGGTGTGACAAGGCAGTGGCAACGGGACGGTTCTCAATCATGTGATGTCAAGTGTTAAAAAATCTGCAAGTGCGCTTCAAATGTGCTTCAAATGTGCTTCATTGAGTCAGTAATTCACGCGTTTTTCAACGTAGCGGAACTGCGCCACAGTGAGCGCAATCACGATGACCATCAGCACCACGCTCTGCGCCGCCGAGCCGCCCAGGTCCAGCGCCTTGAACCCGTCGTAGTAAACCTTGTAAACGAGGATGGCCGTGTCTTTGCCCGGCCCACCATGCGTGGCTGCGTCGATGATGGCGAAAGTGTCAAAAAACGCGTAGACGACGTTGATCACGAGCAGGAAAAAAGTGGTCGGCGTGAGCAGCGGAAACTGCACCGTCCAAAAACGCCGCCAGGGGCCTGCGCCGTCGATGGCTGCAGCTTCGATCAGGCTCTTGGGGATGGACTGCAAACCAGCCAGGAAGAACAGAAAGTTGTAGGAGATTTGCTTCCACACCGCTGCGGCCACGATCAGCAGCATGGCGTGTGTGCCGTTGAGCAAATGATTCCAATCAATGCCCGCAGCGCGCAGCCAAAAGCTCACGATGCCAATGCTGGGCGCGAACATGAAGAGCCACAACACCCCCGCCACAGCGGGCGCCACGGCATAGGGCCAGATCAACAAGGTTTTGTAGATCGCAGCACCGCGCACCACGCGGTCGGCCATCACGGCCAACATCAGTGCGATGCAGAGGCCGGCCGTGGCGACCAGCACAGAAAAGACCGCCGTGGTCTTGAACGACTCCAGATAGGTGTCATCAGCAAAGAGCCGCGCAAAGTTTTCGCTGCCAACGTACTGCGTGCTGATGCCAAAAGCGTCTGATTGCAAGACGCTCTGGTATAGCGCCTGCACAGTCGGCCAGAAGAAGAAGGCGCTGATGACCACCAACTGCGGCGCCACCAGCACCCAGGGCAGCCACCAGCTCTTGAAGCGAACACGTTTGTCGATGACGGTCATGACGTGGGTCGGAGTACTAATGCGAAATGGCCCCTCCCCGCTTGGCGGGGCGGCGGGGGTGGGGTGCGGTCATTTCGGCAAGCAAGGCGAACAAATCCGTCAGGATTTGTTCGCCTTCTCAAAACGCTCGAGCAATTCGTCGCTGCGTTTCTTGGCCGACTCCAGCCCTTCTTGCGCCGTTTTCTTGCCCGACCACACTTGTTCCATCTCTTCGTCGATCACGGTACGGATTTGCACAAAGTTGCCCAAACGCACACCGCGCGATTTGTCGGTGACCTTGCGCACCATCTGCGTTACCGACACATCCGTGCCAGGGTTTTGTTTGTAGAAGCCGCTCTTTTCGGTCAACGCGTAGGCCTCCAAGGTGATGGGCAAATAGCCCGTGCGTTGGTGCGCTTCGGCCTGCACTTTGGGGTCTGAGAGGAAGTTGAAGAAAGTGGCCACGCCTTTGTATTCCTCGGCTTTTTTGCCCGCCATGACCCACAGGCTTGCGCCGCCAATGACCGTGTTTTGCGGTGAACCCGGAACGTCAGGGTAGTAAGGCAGGGCGCCAATGCCGCCCGCAAATTTGGCGTTGCGTTTGACGCTGCCGTACAAGGCCGATGAGCCCGTGACCATGGCACATTCGCCGCTCACAAAAGTCGCGTCAGCTGCGTTGCCCCGGCCCTTGTAGATGAAGAGGTTTTGCTTGGCCATGTTGGCCAAGTTTTCGATGTGGCGCACATGCAGCGGCGTGGTGATGGCCAGGCGTGTGTCCAGACCATTGAAGCCGTTTCGCTTGGTCGAAAACTCTACGTTGTGCCAGGCCGAAAAACTCTCTAGCTGTGTCCAACTCTGCCAACTGGTGGTGAAGGGGCACTTGTGGCCATTGGCCTTGAGCTTGGCTGCCGCCAGTGCCACTTCGGGCCATGTGGTGGGGGGGCGCTCGGCGTCCAAACCTGCGGCTTTGAACGCGTCTTTGTTGTAGTGCAAAACGGTGGTCGAGCTGTTGAATGGCAGGCTCATCATCTCGCCGTTGGGCGCCGTGTAATAACCCGACACGGCAGGCACATAGACCTTGGGGTCGAACTTGACGCCGGCCTCTTTCATGAGCTGCGCCACGGGCTTGATGGCGCCCTTGCTGGCCATCATGGTGGCGGTGCCCACCTCAAACACTTGCAGCACGTGCGGCGCGTTGCCTGCACGGAAAGCCGCCACAGCCGCCGTCATGGATTCGTCGTAGGTGCCCTTGAAAACCGGCGTCACCTTGTAGTCTTTTTGCCGACCATTGAAGTCCTTCGCCAGGTCTCCGACCCATTCACCCAGCGCCCCGCCCATGGAATGCCACCACATGATTTCGGTTTGCGCCTGGGCGGGCAGGGCGGAACACATGGCGGTTACAAGGACGACTGGGACGATTGTTTTGAATGGCATGGAGACTCCGAAAAAGAAGATCGAAAACGGCGACGATGGCATCTGCCTGCGTCAGCTTGATGACAACCGGGGTTTTGTCATGCGGGCGCTCAAACGGCAACGGGGATAACCCCTCTGGCGCAGCGGCCCTTGCTCATGTGAATTGCTGCACTGCGGTAGCATGCTGCGCAGCCTATGAACGCACCTTTCCCCCTCTCTGGCGCCCTCGGCCCGGACGCCGCTGACACGGCCCCCGACAGCGCGCAGCGCCTGCGCGAAATCCCCTACAACTACACCTCGTTTTCAGACCGCGAGATTGTTTTGCGCCTGCTTGGGCCGCGCGCCTGGGAGTTGCTCAACGCCTTGCGCGGTGAACGCCGCACTGGTCGGTCGGCGCGCATGCTCTACGAGGTGTTGGGTGACATCTGGGTGGTGCAGCGCAACCCTTACCTTGAAGACGACATGCTTGACCACCCCAAGCGCCGCGCCGCATTGGTGGGGGCGTTGGAGCATCGTTTGCTCGAAGTTGAAAAGCGTCGCACGCCGCAGGGCGACGCCAACTTTGAGGCTGATCGAGACGCCATGGTGGGCGAGCTGTTGCAGGCCGCCCACGCTGCGGTGGACCGCTTTGCCGCGCACTTTCGCGCCGTGTGGGACTTGCGCAAGGCCGCGCGTCGTGTGCTGGGCCGGGTTACCGCCAAAGACAACATCAAGTTTGACGGCCTCTCAAGGGTGTCGCACGTGACAGACGCCACCGACTGGCGCGTCGAGTACCCCTTCGTTGTGCTGACCCCCGACAGCGAAGCAGAAATGGCCGCCTTGGTGGGTGCGTGCATTGAGCTGGGCCTGACCATCATTCCACGTGGCGGTGGCACGGGCTACACGGGCGGAGCGCTGCCGCTGACCTGGAAAAGCGCCGTCATCAACACCGAAAAGCTCGAAGCCATGAGCGAGGTGGAGTGGCTGACGATCCCCGGCGTGGTTGAGCGCGTGGCCACGGTGTGGAGCGAAGCCGGGGTGGTCACGCAGCGTGTCGCCGAAGCCGCCGAACGTGCTGGCCAGGTTTTTGCTGTCGACCCGACATCGGCTGAAGCCAGTTGCATCGGCGGCAACATCGCCATGAATGCGGGCGGCAAAAAGGCCGTGCTGTGGGGCACGGCGCTGGACAACCTGGTGAGCTGGCGCATGGTCACGCCCGATGCCAAGTGGCTGGAGGTGAGCCGCCTGGACCACAACCTGGGCAAGATTCATGACGCCACCAGCGCCAGTTTTGAGCTGAAGTACTTCGACGCCACGGGAAAGAAATTAGAGCGACGTGAAACGTTAACCATCCCCGGCGCGGTTTTCCGCAAAGAAGGCTTGGGCAAAGATGTCACCGACAAGTTCCTGGCAGGTTTGCCTGGGGTGCAAAAAGAAGGCTGTGACGGCCTTATCACTAGCGCGCGTTGGTTGGTGCACCGCATGCCACCCCACGTGCGCACCGTTTGCCTCGAATTTTTCGGCAATGCCAAAGACGCCGTGCCGTCCATCGTGGACATCAAAGACTTCATGTTTGCCGAGATGAAGCGGCCCGGTGGCGCCGTCTTGGCGGGCCTGGAGCATCTGGACGACCGTTACCTCAAAGCCGTGGGTTATTCGACCAAGAGCAAGCGCAGCTTGGCGGGCTCGGGCTTGCCCAAGATGGTGCTGGTGGGCGACATCGTGGGTGACGATGAAAACGCCGTGGCGCGTGCCACCAGCGAGATCGTGCGTTTGGCCAACAGCCGGGGTGGTGAAGGTTTTGTTGCGGTAAGTGCTGACGCGCGCAAAAAGTTCTGGTTGGACCGCAAACGCACGGCCGCCATCGCCAAACACACGAACGCTTTCAAGATCAATGAAGACGTGGTGATCCCGCTGCCGCGCATGGGTGAATACACCAATGGCATCGAGCGCATCAACATCGAGCTGAGCCTGCGCAACAAACTCGAATTGGTGCAGCGCCTGGAAGTGTTTTTTGCCGAAGGCGCGCTGCCCCTGGGCAAGAGTGACGACGCGGGTGAGATCCCCAGCGCCGAGCTGTTGGAAGACCGCGTGCAGCAGGCCCTGGCCTTGCTGCGCGATGTACGTGCACAGTGGCAACAATGGCTGTTAACACTTGATGTGACGCGACCTGAAGACCCGAGCATCTTCGAGCAATTGCAAGACGACCGGCTGCGCGCTTCGTGGAAGTCGCAGATCCAAAAACCGCTGCAAGTGCTCTTTGCGGGCAGTGCTTTTGCGCCCATCCTGGCGCAGTGCAAAACCATCCATGCCGAGGTGCTGCGAGGCCGCGTGTGGGTGGCCCTGCACATGCACGCGGGTGACGGCAATGTGCACACCAACATCCCCGTCAACAGTGACAACTATTTGATGCTGCAAACGGCGCACGAAGCCGTGGCGCGCATCATGGTCTTGGCGCGCAGCCTGGATGGCGTGATCAGCGGCGAGCATGGCATTGGCATCACCAAGCTCGAATTTTTGAGCGACGCTGAACTGGCGCCTTTTGCTGCCTACAAACAGCGCATCGACCCCGAAGGCCGTTTCAACAAAGGCAAGCTGCTGCGGCCCACGCAAAGCAGCAGTTGGGCGAGCGATTTGAGCGCTGCCTACACGCCAAGTTTTGGCTTGATGGGGCATGAGTCACTCATCATGCAGCGCAGCGACATCGGCGCCATCAGCGAGAGCATCAAAGACTGTTTGCGCTGCGGCAAATGCAAACCCGTGTGTGCCACCCATGTGCCGCGCGCCAACTTGCTGTACAGCCCGCGCAACAAGATCCTGGCCACCTCTTTGCTGATCGAAGCGTTTTTGTATGAAGAGCAAACCCGGCGTGGTGTGAGCCTGGCGCACTGGGAAGAATTTGAAGACGTGGCCGACCACTGCACGGTGTGCCACAAGTGTTTGTCACCTTGCCCCGTGGACATCGACTTTGGCGACGTCACCATGAACATGCGCAACCTCTTGCGCAAGATGGGGCAAAAAAGCTTTCGGCCCGGCAACGCAGCGGCCATGATGTTCTTGAATGCCACTCACCCGCAAAGCATCAAGCTCATGCGCACGGCCATGGTCGGCGTGGGCTTCAAGTTGCAGCGTTTCATGAATGGCTTGCTGCGCCCAGCCATCAACAAACAAACCAGCGCACCGCCGGCCACGCTGGGCGCGGCGCCGCTCAAAGAGCAGGTCATTCATTTTGTTAACAAGAAGATGCCCGGCGGTTTGCCCAAGAAAACCGCACGTGCTTTGCTCGACATTGAAGACAACGAAGTCGTGCCGATCATTCGGGACCCGGCCAAGACCACCGCCGACACCGAAGCGGTGTTTTATTTCCCCGGATGCGGCAGTGAACGCTTGTTCAGCCAAGTTGGTTTGGCCACGCAAGCCATGCTTTGGCACGCCGGTGTGCAAACCGTCTTGCCACCGGGCTATTTGTGCTGCGGTTACCCACAGCGTGGCAGTGGTCAGTTTGACAAAGCCGAGAAGATCATCACCGACAACCGGGTGCTCTTTCACCGCGTGGCCAATACGCTCAACTACCTCGATATCAAGACCGTGGTGGTGAGTTGTGGCACCTGCTATGACCAGTTGCAGGGTTACAAATTTGAGGAGATTTTTCCGGGCTGCCGCATTGTTGACATCCACGAATATTTGCTTGGCAAGGGCATCACTTTGGCGGCGGGCGAAGGGGGCAACTACCTCTATCACGACCCCTGCCACAGCCCACTGAAATTGCAAGACCCAATGAAGACGGTGAAGGCCTTGGTAGGCTCAAACGTCATTAAAAACGAACGCTGCTGTGGCGAGAGCGGCACCTTGGGCGTGACCCGGCCCGACATCGCCACGCAAGTGCGTTTTCGCAAAGAAGAAGAGCTGCTCAAGGGTGAGGCGGCGCTGCGCGCCTTGCCAGGTGCCAATGCCAAGAGCAACGTCAAGATCTTGACCTCTTGCCCGAGTTGCCTGCAGGGCTTGAAGCGCTATGAAAACGACATGAAAAGTGGCTTGCTCGAGGCCGACTACATCGTGGTCGAGATGGCGCGCAAGATGCTGGGTGAAAGCTGGTTGGAAGACTACGTGGCCCGTGCCAACGCGGGTGGCATCGAAAGGGTTTTGGTATGAACTGCCTTTGTACTTCGACGGCTTTCGTGCCACGCCGCGGCTTTCTTACCAACTTGCTGGGCGGTGCAGCGCTGGCCACGGGCTGCGCGCAATCTGGCGCCCCAACAGCCTCAATCCGCAACCGCATCGACACCCATCACCACAGCTTTTCACCGGCCTATGTGGCCGAGCTCGACAAAGCGGGGCAGGCCGCGCCCATTGTCAAAAGTTGGTCGGTGGCGCGCACGCTTGACGACATGGACAAGGCCGGTGTCGCCACGTCCATCTTGTCGGTCACCACACCGCAGGTGGGCTTTGCTGACGCAGCCACCGCGCGGCGCATCGCGCGTGAAAGCAACGAGTGGACGGCGCAATTGGCGCAGCAGCACACTCGCCGTTTTGGTCAGTTCGCCATGCTGCCCATGCACGACATGGACAGCGCGTTGCGCGAGGCTGAATACGCGCTCGACGTGCTCAAGGCCGATGGCATTGGCCTGCTCACAAGCTACGGCGACAAGTGGCTGGGCCACGCGTCGTTTTTGCCTTTGATGGACGAATTGAACCGCCGCGGTGCCATCCTCTACACCCACCCGACTGCGGCCAACTGCTGCCGCAACCTGCTGCCCGACGTGCCACCCACAGTGATCGAATTTGGTACTGACACGGCGCGTGCCATCACCAACATCGTGTTCAGTGGCACGGCCGCGCGCACGCCCAACATCCGCTACATCTTTTCGCACGCTGGCGGCACCTTGCCCTTCCTCGCCGAGCGATTGTTCAAGTTGCCGCTGCAAGACCCCAAGCTCGCGCCGCGTGTGCCGAGAGGCGTGCTGCACGAGTTGCAACGTTTCTACTACGACACGGCGTGGGCGGCCAACCCGATGGCTTTGTCAGCGCTCTTGAAACTGGTCACGCCGCAGCAGGTTTTGTTGGGCTCCGACTACCCGTACCGCAGCGGTGAAGACAACGTCAATGGCTTGGCCGAGCAGGGTTTTGCTGCGGCCGATTTGTTGGCCGTCACGCGGGGCAATGCGCTGCGCCTGATGCCGCGTCTTGCTTGAAACCGCAGTCCCACACATCTTCTGAGTTAGAGCCGACACATGACCACATCCGCACCCCAACCCACGTCGATCACCGTGCATCAAACCTCGCGCGTACTTGAAGTTGGTTTCGACGATGGTGCGAGTTTTCGCATCCCGATCGAA
>JAYVRO010000546.1:0-3158 GCA_043776165.1 Rubrivivax sp.
GTGGTGGCATTGGCGGGCGCAAGATTGCGCTCAGGCCTTTGGACGATGCTTTCAACGCTGACAAGGCGGCAGCCAACGTTCGCACGCTGATCGATGGCAACGCCCTGGCCATCTTCAACTGCTGGGGAACCTCGAGTTGCAGCGCCATGATGCCCGTCATCACGCAGGCCGGTGTTCCCATGGTTGGTGGCATCGCCGGGGGCGGGCCGATGCGCAAGGCGGCAGGGCGCTTGGCCTTCAATGTGCGGCCCACCACAGAGCGCGAAATCACGCGCATGGTCAATCAGATGTTGACGGTAGGGCAGGATCAAATCGCACTGGTCTTTCAAGATGACGCTTTCGGCAAGAGCGGTCAAGTGGCGGCAGCAACGGTGTTTGCCGCAGCGAACGTCAAACCGATCGCAGAGCTGTCGATCAAGCCTGATGGCAGCAATGCACCGGCGGTCATCGCGGAACTGGCCAAAATGTCGCGCTTGAACGGTGTGATCCTGGTCGCAGCGCCGCCAGCCACCGTGAAGTTGATCCCGCAGACGCGCGAGGCGGGCATGGTGGTGCAGTTCTACAACCTGGCTGCGCAAGCCAACAGGAAGGTCGCCAGCGAACTCGGCAAGCACACCGCCGGTGTGATCTTCACGACGCTGGTTCCCAGCCCCTGGAGCGAACGCTTTCCGGTGGTCAAGGAATATCAGCAGATCTACACGGCTGCCACTGGCAAGACCACCTACTCCTACCTGGGCTTGGAGATCTTTATCAACGCGAAAGTGTTGGTTGAAGGTTTGCGCAGCGCAGGGCCAGCAGCAACACGTGAGTCATTGGCCAAGGCGCTCGAGAACATGCCCGAGTTGCGCTATGGCGCGATGACCATCAAATACAGCGCCGCAGACCATGACGGCTCAAAGTACGTGGGCATGACCATCATTGACCGCAGCGGGCGCTTTGTGGAGTGAGCACCCTGCCCATCACTCACCGCTGCGCGGTTTTCAGGTGCTTTGCTGCTCCAAGAAGCGCTGTGCGTCAAGTGCCGCCATGCAACCTGTGCCAGCGCTGGTGATGGCTTGCCGGTAGATGTGATCTTGCACGTCACCTGCGGCGAACACGCCATCCACGCTGGTCATCGTGGCCAAACCCGCCAAGCCGGAACGCGTGACGATGTAGCCATCTTTCATTTCAATCTGGCCTTTGAAGATGTCGGTGTTGGGCTGGTGCCCGATCGCGATGAAGCAGCCATGCAATGTGAGGTCCTTTGTTGCGCCGCTACCTTGGGTTGACTTGATGCGCACACCAGTGACGCCGCTCTTGTCACCCAGCACTTCATCCAAGGTGTGCCACAAGTGCAGCTCCATCTTGCCTGCGGCCACTTTGGCGTGCAGCTTGTCGATGAGGATGGCCTCGGCGCGAAACTTGTCGCGGCGGTGGATGACGTGTACCTTGTTCGCGATGTTCGACAGGTACAGCGCTTCTTCGACCGCAGTATTTCCCCCTCCTACCACGCAGACGTCTTGGTTGCGATAGAAAAACCCGTCGCAGGTGGCGCAGCCGCTCACACCACGGCCCATGAAGGCCTCCTCGCTGGGAAGGCCAAGGTACTTGGCACTTGCACCTGTGGCAATGATGAGCGCGTCGCAGGTGTAGCTGCCCGAATCACCTTTGAGGCTAAAAGGCCGCTGTGAAAAGTCGACCGTGTTGATGTGATCGAATACGACCTTGGTGTTGAAGCGCTCGGCGTGCTCCAAGAACCGCTGCATCAATTCGGGGCCTTGCACCCCGGCCACGTCTGCGGGCCAGTTGTCAACATCGGTCGTCGTCATCAACTGTCCACCTTGGGCAATGCCGGTGATGAGCATCGGCTCCAGGTTCGCACGCGCGGCGTAAAGCGCGGCGGTGTAGCCGGCGGGGCCGGAGCCGAGGATCAAAACTTTGGCGTGGGTGTTTGTCGTGCTCATGGCGGTTATGAAGTGTTGATAGCGCTTGGGAAGCGCGTGTGAAGGGTTGCGCCGGGCTGGGCCGTCGCGTCCAGCCGACGCATCGGCACCCGTAGGCGCCAAACCCACTGGCGTCAAGCCAACCAATGGGCACAATAGCCGGATTCTTGCAGACGCGCGTGCTTTGGCTGCGTGGCCCCACCATGGCCCGCATGCACGTGTTGAATTGATCGAAGCAAAACAAGAGGGGACTTGCCATGTCGATGTTGTCCAACCTGGACTTGATCCGCCGTGTACCGCTGTTTTCATTGCTGACCGCCGACCAGGCACAGGCGATTGCCGACAGCGTCGTCAAACGTCGCTTCAGGCGCGGTGAACTGGTGGTGGAGCAAGGCCGCAAGAGCAACTCGCTTTTCATCTTGCTCAACGGTCGTGCCAGGGTGTTGACGGCTGACACAAGGGGCCGCGAGGTCATCTTGGCCGTGCTTGAATCGGGCGACTACGTGGGCGAGATGAGCCTCATCGACAACGACCCGCACTCGGCCACCGTGCGTGCCGAAATCCAAACCGACATGCTGGTGTTGGCACGCGCCGACTTTGCGCGTTGTCTACCTGAAAACTCAACGCTTGCTTACGCCATTTTGCGCGGGCTGGTGCGTCGCCTGCGCAATGCCGACAGGCAGATTGAATCGCTCGCTTTGCTTGACGTTTACGGCCGCGTGGCGCGCACCCTATTGGACATGGCCGAAGAGGTCGACGACGTGAAGATCATCCGCCACAAGGTCTCTCGCCAGGACATGGCCAAAGTGGTGGGGGCCTCACGCGAGATGGTCAGCCGCGTGATGAAAGACCTAGAAGAACGCGGCGTGATCGAGACACAAGAAAACGGCTCTGTGGTGATCAAAGAGCGCCTGCAAAACGATTGACCGATCATTGCCAAGCGGTCATTGCCAACTGCTCATTGCCAACTGAGCGCCGCCAAGTCGTTAGCAAACATCGGCATGTCTTTCCACAAGCCCTTGAGCTTTGCGTTGGCCACAGTGATCCATGTGGGCTGATACAAATAAGCCGCAGCAGCGTCATTGGCCACCAGTTTTTGCGCCTCGCCCATCAACTTGTTGCGCTCGTCTTGATTGATGGTTGCATTGATCTTTGCCCACAAAGCGTTGAACTCGGCTGACTCGTAATTCCAGTAATAACCGGGCCGAGCAAAGTTGCCAAAGTCCAGCGGCTCGA
>JAYVRO010000547.1:0-3156 GCA_043776165.1 Rubrivivax sp.
GAGAAGACCGTGTTTTCCATCTACCGCAAGATGCGTCAAAAGCACGCGGGTTTTGCGCAGGTCACCGACCTCTTTGGTTTTCGCATCGTTGTACCCACGCTGACCGATTGCTACGTAGCACTGGGCGTGCTGCATCAGCTTTACAAGCCCGTGCCCGGGCGCTTCAAAGATTTCATCGCCATCCCCAAGGCCAATGGCTATCAAAGCCTGCACACCACGTTGGTGAGCCCACTGGGCACGGCTGTGGAGTTCCAAGTCCGCACCGAGACGATGAACGCTGTGGCCGAGAAGGGCATTGCCGCACACTGGCTCTACAAGACCGGCGACAAAAACAGCCCAGCGGGCGACCCACAGACGCTGGGTGCAATGTGGTTGCAGTCACTGGTCGACATCCAAGACGACACGCGCGACGCGACGGAGTTCTTGGAACACGTGAAGATCGATCTTTTCCCCGACGCCGTTTATGTCTTCACGCCCAAAAGCAAGATCTTGGCCCTGCCGCGTGGCGCCACGGCAGTGGACTTTGCTTATGCGATTCACTCCGACGTGGGTGAACATTTGGTGGCTGCCAAGATCAATGGCGAGCCTGCGGCGTTGCGCACCGAACTTCGCAGTGGGGACGTTATTGAGGTGCTGACCGCACCCGGCGCCAGACCCAACCCGGCGTGGTTGAACATGGTGCGCACCGGGCGTGCGCGGGCCAAGATTCGACATTACTTGAAGACCATGGAGGCCGATGAATCGCGCGCCATGGGCGAACGCATGCTGGCCCAGGCGCTGCGCGCCGAAGGTCAGAACATGCCCTCCACCGAACCCGGCAACACCGTTGCGGCGGCACTGTGGCAACAACTCACGCGCTGGAGCGGCAACCGACAACGGGCTGACTTGCTCATCGACATCGGCCTGGGACGCAAAGTGGCTTCCATCGTGGCCAAGCGTTTCTCGCAACTCATGAGCGAACGCGGCTTGAAGCCCGACGCTGTCACGCTCACGCTGGGCCATTTCGCCGACGGCGACGACGCGCCCGCCAAACAAGGCGTTGTTTTTGTAGACGGCAGCGAGGGTGCTTCCATGCAGTTGGCCGCTTGCTGCAAGCCCATCCCTGGCGACGACATCGTGGGTTACCTGGGTCGCGGCGAAGGCCTGGTGGTGCACACCAACGATTGCCACACCGCCAAGCGCCTTTTTGAGCGCGACAGCGAACGGTGGATGCATGTGGAGTGGGCCGATGAGTTGACGCGCAGCTTCGAGACCCACATCCTTGTGCTGGTGAGCAACGGCAAAGGCGTGCTGGCGCAAGTGGCGTCGAGTATCAGCGCCGCCGAGGCCGACATCATCCATCTTGACATGGGCAGCGAGCCCGCTCACGACAGCACCGAGCTGCAAATTCTCATCGGGGTGCGGGATCGTCAACACCTGGCCGATGTGCTGCGCACTTTGCGGCGCAACAAGGCGGTGACGAAAGTCTCCCGAGTTAAACCTTGAGATGAGTCGATTTACGGCAGAGGGTAAGTCACGCTGATGACTTCGATGCGCTCTGCACCAGCGGGCGTCATCAAAGACACCTCGTCTCCCACCCTGGCCTTGAGAAGGGCACGCGCGATGGGGGCAATCCAGCTCACTTCACCGTGCAAGTTGTCAGCTTCATCAATGCCCTTGATGGTGATGGTGCGTTCGTCGCCCTTGGCGTTGGCGTAGGTCACGGTGGCGCCAAAAAAAACCTGGTCCCTGCCGTGATGAAGTGACGGGTCGGCCACCTCGGCGATGTCCAGCCGCTTGGTCAGGAAACGAATGCGCCGGTCGACTTCGCGCAGTCGCTTCTTGCCGTAGAGGTAGTCGCCATTCTCCGAGCGGTCGCCATTCTTGGCGGCCCACGACACGATTTCGACGATCTTCGGTCGTTCGTCATCGAGCAAGCTCAGGAGCTCGGCACGCAAGCGTTGATAGCCCGCCGGCGTGAGGTAGTTGCGTGTGCCAGGCGGCAGTGGTGGCAGGCCCGGCGCGCCGTCTTCATCGTCGTCAGCCGCGTCGCTTTCTTTGGTGAAGGCTTTGCTCATGTGGAACTGTGGCCGAGCAGGTGCATGGTCGTCGGCATCTGCATCCGCTTCACGCGATACCAATGACCTTGTGGGTCTGCACGCTCAAGCGCCACTGCGGGTGCGCCAAGCAGTGTTCAATGGCCATTCGTGTGTTTTGTTTACCCAGCACGCCATCCATGGGTTGCAAGAAAAAATGTTTGAAGTCGAGATGCTCAAAGCGCGCAGGCAGTGCGCCAGGTTGCGGGTAAACGAGCTTCAACTCCGTGCCACTGGTCAGCACCAAGTCAGCACCCGCTTTGGGGCTCACGCAAATCCAATCCAAGCCCAAGGGCGCGGCCTGGGTGCCGTTGGTTTCAACCGCCACTTCAAAGCCCAAGACATGCAGCGCCGACACTGCCGCGTCATCCAATTGCATCAAGGGCTCGCCGCCCGTGCACACCACCAGAGGCCGGCCACCCGTGCCTTGCGGCCAGTGGCTTTGCACGGCTTGCGCCAGGGCAGCAGCGGTTTTGAACTTGCCACCGCCGGGGCCATTTATGCCCACAAAGTCGGTATCGCAAAACTGGCACACCGCGCTGGCGCGGTCTTGCTCGCGGCCACTCCACAGGTTGCAACCGGCAAAGCGGCAGAACACCGCTGCGCGGCCTGCCTGGCCGCCTTCGCCTTGCAGCGTGTAGTAGATTTCTTTGATGGTGTAAGTCATCTCGAACGTTGTTTCTTGGTCACTGACTTCAGTCATCGGCTTCAGTCATAAGCTCCAGTCATCAGCACCGCCATCTTGAACATGGCTAAACAGGCAGCGCCGGGCCGTCTTCACCGAGACTCACGATGGCACCACAGCCGCGGGTTTCAAAAAGGTCAACGCGGTCGAGTTGCGGCAACTGCCCACGGGCGCGGCTAAGGATCCACAACGCGATGCTCGCCGTGTCGTTGTCTGGCAAGTCGGCCAGTTCATGCAGGGGCTGGTGGTCGAGTTGTTTGAAGATGGGTGTGAAGCGCTCTTTGACATCACCAAAGTCCACCGTCCAACCCATCACCTCGTCAAGCGCCGCATGCAAGTGCAGGCGCAACGTGTAGGTGTGGCCATGAATGCGCCGCAGAGCATGGCCCACGGGTG
>JAYVRO010000548.1:0-3143 GCA_043776165.1 Rubrivivax sp.
CTTGCGGACTGGTCGGCGGCCATGGCGAGGGTTTGTTGCTTCATCCGAACATAGCGCTTGAACAACACGCATGGTTGACCTTGTTCAGCGTTGCCTTAACCCACCCCCAGCACTTGCAATTCTTGGCGGCACTGCGCGGCGTCGGTGAACTGAAGCGCCCGCCACCCTGCTGCTTGCGCAGCCACCACGTTGTGCATCACGTCGTCAATGAACACCAACTCCGACGGCCTTGCACCAAAGGCCTTTTCGGCGATACGAAAGATGGCTTCTTCGGGTTTGATGGCATGCACGCGTGCTGAAAAAACGCCTGCTTTGAACCATTGACTGAAGTCGTTGCAGGCCTCCAGATGGGCGGCATAGGGCGCGGGCATGTTCGACAGGAAAAATAGTTCATGGCCTGCTTCAATCAAGTCACGCATCAGCGCGATGGTTGGCTTGGCGGGTTCAAACTCATGCGGGATGGCGCGAACCACGGCACGCACATCGGCAGCGGGCAGGCCCGTGCGCGCAACGATCTTTCTAATCAAGGGCTCAGGCTCAATCGCGCCGCGATCAAAGTCGGCCCAGTCACCGCCCCAGTGCTGGAAAAGCGCAACTTCCAACTGCGCGGCGCTGTGGTCATCACTCGCGTGCTGCGGCAATAGGCGCTTCAACATGGCACGTGGTTGCCAATGGAAAAGCACCCCGGCAAAGTCAAAAACAATGTTCATGCGCGCAGCCGTTGCAGCAGGCCCGCGGTAGAACCGTCCAGCCCGGTCACATCACCACCAGCGGGGCCACTGGCCAAGTGCGCAAGCAATGCATTGGCCAGCGCCTTGCCCAACTCCACGCCCCATTGGTCAAAACTGTTGATGCCCCACAGAGCGCCGCTGGTGAACACACGATGCTCGTACAGGGCAATCAGAGCGCCCAGGGTGTCGGGTGTCAGTTCGTCAAGCACCAGAGTCGTACTGGGTCGGTTTCCAGGGAAGCTGCGGTGCTGCGCCAGGGCTTGGTGATCAAAGCCAGCGGCCGCTGTGGGCGCCGACTCTTGCATCGCTTGTGGTGCACTCTTGCCCAACATCAATGCTTGGCTTTGCGCCAAACAATTGGCCAACAACTTGCGGTGCAAATCGGCATGCTTGTGCGCAGGGTGTTTCACCGCGATGAACTCCACCGGCACCACGTCCGTGCCCTGGTGCAGCATCTGAAAGTAAGCGTGCTGGCCATTCGTGCCAGGCTCGCCCCACACCACGGGGCTGGTGGCAAAAGGCAGGGGCATGCCCGCCATGTCCACGCGCTTGCCGTTGCTCTCCATTTCTAACTGTTGAAGATAGGCGGGCAGGCGTTTCAGGCCCTGGTGGTAGGGCGCCACACTGCGGCTGGCAAAACCGTGAAAGTTGCGGTACCAAACGTCGAGCAAGCCCAGCATCACCGGCAGATTGGCCTGCAGTGGCGCGTTGGCAAAGTGCTGGTCCATGGCATGAGCACCGGCGAGCAAGGCCCGAAAACTGGCTGTACCAATGGCGATGGCAATGGGCAAGCCAATGGCGCTCCACAAAGAATAACGTCCACCCACCCAGTCCCAAAAACCAAAGGTCGTGCTGATGCCGAAGGCAGCCGCAGCGGCGACGTTGGTCGTGGTGGCCACAAAGTGGCGCGCCACATCGAGCCCGCCTTGTTCAACAAACCACTGGCGCGCCACCAGCGCGTTGGCCATGGTTTCAGTCGTCGTGAAGGTCTTGCTGGCAATGATGAACAGCGTGCGCCGTGCGTCGAGCTTGCGCAGCACGGGGGTGATGTCGTGGCCATCCACATTGCTGACGAAGTGAAACGTTAAATTGCGGTGGGCCACGGCTTCCAGCGCGAGCACCACCATCTGTGGGCCCAGGTCGCTGCCCCCAATGCCGATGTTGACGACGTCGGTGAAACCTTGTTCACCCCTGCTCTCGCGTTCGCCTTCAGCATCAGCGCGCACTTGTTCAGCGTAAGCCAGCATGGCGTCGAGCACACTGTGCACCTCGTCGCTGAAGGCCCCCGCACCACGTGGTGCACGCAAGGCCGTGTGCAGCACCGCCCGGCCCTCGGTCTTGTTGATGGGCTCACCGCGCAGCATGGCATTGCGCTGCGTTTCGAGCCCACATTCGCGTGCCAGATCGAGTAAAAACGCCCGCACGGCCACATCGAGCAAGTTCTTCGACAAATCAGCAAAAACACCAGGCGCGCTGATGGCGAAATGCTCAAAACGATGCGGATCGCGGCCAAAGGCCTCGCGCAAGTCGAAGGCGCGGCCATGGGCTTCAAAGTGGCCCTTCAGTGCCGCCCACGCGGCCGTTTGGTCACAGCGCATGGTCTTCAACCTTTGGCCGCCATGATGAGTTGATCGAGCTTGCCAGCGTCGACCGCGAAGGCGCGAATGCCTTCGGCCAGCTTCTCGGTGGCCATGGCGTCGTCGTTCAGGGCGTAACGAAACCCCGCTTCGTTGTAGTGCACGGTGGGCAGGTTCATTTGTTTGGCCGCCGCCGCGTTCAGCGCTGCCTGCAAAGGGGCTTCAGTGGCCTGCAATTGCGCCAACAACTCGGGGCTGATGGTGAGCAAGTCGCAACCGGCGAGCGCCGTGATCTGGCCTACATTGCGAAAGCTCGCACCCATCACTTCTGTCGTGATGCCGTGGCGCTTGTAGTGGTTGTAGATGGCCGCAACACTCTGCACGCCAGGGTCGTTGGCGCTTGCTTTGTCGGCTTCAACCCAAGCCGCACCAGCCGCTTTTTTGTACCAGTCGTAGATGCGGCCCACGAACGGCGAAATGAGGGTGACGCCAGCGTCACCACAGGCCACGGCCTGGCAAAACGCAAAGAGCAAAGTCAAGTTGCAGTGAACGCCTTCGCGCTCCAGTTCTTCAGCGGCGCGGATGCCCTCCCAGGTGGCAGCCACTTTGATGAGCACGCGGTTTTTATCGATGCCCGCAGCCTTGTACAGGCTGATGATTCGCTGCGCGCGCGCCACCGTGGCCGTGGTGTCGAATGACAGCCTCGCGTCCACTTCAGTGCTCACCCGCCCGGGCACGATTTTCAAGATCTTTTGCCCAAAGCGCACCAACACACGGTCAACGATGATGTCCAGCGGCAAACTGCGGTGCGCCGCCACGGTGTCGTTCAAGAGCG
>JAYVRO010000549.1:0-10708 GCA_043776165.1 Rubrivivax sp.
CACCGCATCCACTTCGGCGCGAAGCGCTGGCGTGCGGCGCAGCGTGCAGGGCTGACTGGAGTTGGAGTTGTCTGAGGTAGACCCCTGGGTGCCAATGCTGCCCGGTGTGCCCGTTACCAGCATCTCGCGCAATGGCGACATCGCGCGCGCCTTTTCGCCTGGGCGCACACAGTACGTGCTGGCCGCGTCGGGCACTGACTACAGCCGCACCGACGGTGCCCAGGCCTACGGGCTGTTGGTGATCGACATCGCCAGTGGCAGCACCACCGAGTTGCGCGCTGACCGCAAGCGATTCCGCTTCGCCGAGCCGGATGACGTGGATGCGGCATGGATCAACCACCACTTCATGTGGCAGCGCGACAGCGCCGGGCGCGAGCAGTTGCTGCCCCGCGAACGCTTTGCGCCCTGGCCATGGCGGGCGAAACTGATGCATCGCAATGCGGGTAGTTGGGAGTTAAGAGTGCCGCGCATCGACGCCGCATTTTTCCCGGTGTTGCGCCGGCTGCTCGAACGCGAACCGGGGCTGCAGTTGACGGGCACATCCGCCAAGCCGGACGAGGAGCAGAACTTTTTGCTGGGCGGCTGTGCACTGCAGGCCCGGGTCTACGATGTTGGCGGCGTCTTTGCGAACGGCAGCTTCGTCACCATTTTTCTGCAAGACAGTTGGCCGGATGCCGCCACTGCAGCAAACTGCGAAGCCACCCTGCGCCGACTGGCCGTGACGATCAACACCGAACTGGCCACCGGCCGACACGACGCGTTGATCAAGCTCGACTGAAGGCTGCTGCCGTCGGTGTTTGCGCCGCCCTATTTTTGCCAGCGACATTCGTCACCGCCATACGTCACCAACTTGCGCCAACCCCATGAACCCGATCTCGATCTCTTCGCTCGCAACCCTGTTCACCACAGCGGGTGTACTGATCGGCATCCCGTCGATCACGGTGTTGGTGTCTTACGTGTTTTACAGGGTCATGAGCTCTGGCAAGAGCGCTGCCAGCACCGACTTCGGCAGCAACCCCGACGCTCTGTTGCTCATCCTCAAGGGGATCAGCACTGTCCTTGGTTTTGTGGCCGATCTTGTCGGTTCGGTGGCGCAATTCATCTTCAACGCGCTGGCGATCGCCGCGATTGCCGGCTTGGTGTTTGCCGTCCTGTGTTGGCTGACTGGCCGTGGACTGAGTGCGCAGGCAACGTGGGCGCGCGTCAGCGCAGGCGTTCTACTGACCCTGGTCTTGCTGCTGTCGCTGCTGCTGGCCTTGTCCCTGCACGACGTGGCCCGGCTGATCATGCTGGCGCTGGTTGGTTTGTGCCTCTTCGCGCTGCACACGGTCTGGACTGGCTACGTGTCGCAGGCGCCGATCTCAATCGCCAATTGAAAGCCGCCAATGTCCTCTGCGCAACAAGCGCACTGTCTGGCCAAGAACGGGCAAACAAGACGAGACAGTCCCGGTCGAATCGCGGCCTCGCAGGCTTGGATGCTGGGGGGGTGGCTGCTGGCGCATGGCGCCGACCCACACCTGCGCAGCACAGCGACCTACATCTACACCGATGGCATCCTGGCGGCCGAATGGGCCACCAAGGCCACTGACCTGGCTGGGCAGCGCGCCTACGACCTCGCCAAGCTGCGGCACAACGAGGCCAAGTGGTCGAGCGGGAAGTTTCGCCAGGTTTGGGAGCTGCAAGACAAGACGGCGCCGAGCCAGGGCTGATAAAGACCCATGCCTCAGGTTTCAGCGCCCTGTGTCGGGCGCAAACGCTTCTTCGAAATCAGCCAGCGTTGGCGAGAAATCAACCGCTGTGTTGGCAAACTTTTTGGCGATGGGCGGGAACAATTTTTGTCCCCAGCTCCGCCGTTTGTTGCGGTAGGCCGGTGTCGTGTAGTTGGATGCCGGCGTGTCAGCGATGAAACGCGCCATGGCGTTGCGCGCGGGCAGCGCGAGCTGGATCAACTCGTCGGCAGAAAACGAGGCGCCTTCGACAAACTCCAGCGCAGTCATTGGCGTGCTGGAGTTCAATTCGGCGGCCAGTGCCTTGATGAATTTGGAGTTCGTTCGCAGTCGGGCAGTGGCGGCATCCCGCACGACGCTGCGCTGATAGGGCCCTGCCAAATCGAGAAGTTTGTCCAGGTCTTGCTGCGCGTCGAGCGTGGAAATTTTGGCGAGGGTTTCCTGGGCTGGCGGTCCGATGAGGCCCAACCGGTGCGCGTTGAGCACCAGAGCGCCCAGACCCCCCACATCGCGGGCACTCATGTGGACAAGGCGGTGGCCCAAAAATCCAAAACAAGCGACCAGGCTCAGCGCGGCAAAAATGACCCACGGCAAACGCGCCACCTGCGGTGAAAAACCGAACGCGAGCTGTGGATTCAAGCTCATTACCACCACCAGCAAGGTGCCAAGGTGAACGAGGAAGAGCGGCACGAAAAAGATGATGCGCGGCGCGAATCCTGGCTGGATACACATGGCAACGAGCACGAACGAAACCACCGCCAAGGCCAAGGCTGCGGCAACGGTGAGCGCATAGAGCGCGCGTCGGCCCAGTCGCAACCAATCGAAACCACCGCTGGCGGTCACGCACAGCAAGGCGCCCATCAACAGCAACCACAGGGGAACCAAAATGAACAGGACGGCTGGCTCCCAGCCATTGGTGTGTGCCTTTTTGTGGGCGTAGTCCCACAGCAAATTCTGCAGCGGCAGCAGAAACAGCAGGCCAGCGATGGCAACGCAAACATTGGCGATGCTTTGGTAGGGTGGCATGGTGTCGTTCCAAGGCAAGTTGGCTGAAGCCGTGGATCTTGGACCGGCCGCGTTGCGAATCGGTTTCACCGCACCCGACGCCGGGTTTCAGTTGTTGCCATCACACCGGGTCCATCAAACGCCAGATCAGGCGCCAGGAGTCGAGTTCTGACAGCGGCCCGGTTGCCCGCGCGCGCCAAAGCTCGAAGTGACTGAAGGCGCGCAACATGCGCCAAAGATCGGCCTCGTCGGTGCTGGTCTCCTGCGCCGGACGGTCGCCCCAGTCGGTGCACACGAACGCGCCGCTTCGCCACACGATGGCGCTGCCACAGTCGTCCTTATCGGACTTGCTGAATCGCGCGCCCTGCTTCAAGCCCAAGACGATGGCCTGCTGGAGGGCTTCGACGGTGTCTAGTTGCGCCGGTACAGCGGGCGGTTGGTAGCTCAGTGGCTTGAAGCGGCGGCTGTAGGGCAAACGGTCAGGTGCGCCTTCGCCACCCAGCGGCTGGTCCGGCGGCGCGTGGGCCCTGCGGATGGCGTCCATGTCGGGCATCTCGGGGTCAGTTGTCTTCGGTGGTCTTGGGGTCATCAAAAGTGGCCTCAAAGGCGTGAATGGCGGGCCTGTAGTCCACGCCGGTGCTGGCGAACTGGGTGGCAATGTGATTGAACTCGCGGCCAACAGACTTGCGCATGCTTTTGCGTCTGTCTTTGGCGATGTAGCGAAACTCGCGCCGGGTGTCTTGGGTCACGCGCTCCATGGCACTGCGCACGGGCAGGGCGAGTTGCTTTTTTTCGCCCTCAGAGAAGGTGTCGATCGACACCACATCCAAGCCGTCTTGCACTGAGATTGACCGCAGCTTGTCGGCGAGCTTGGTGATGAATGGGGGGTCGCCGCGCAGCTTGGCGATAGCGGCTTTGCGCACCACGTCGCTCTTGTAGCCGTTGGCCATGGCACGCACGGTGTGGGCCGCCCGCGTTGCCGATTGGTAGGTCACGAGACGGTAGGCCAAAAGGCCAACCCAAAACACCAGGCAACAGGCAGCGATAAACGCCCAAGCCCATTGCACATATTGGCGCGGAACGTTGGGCCACCACTGCGGGTTCAGGCTCAGCACCACCAGCGCGATGGTCAACAAGGGCACAAACTGAATCGGCCATTTGATGAAGACGACTTGCAGCAGATTGGGTTCGGGCATGCGCGTCTCGAACCGCATGCTGCTGACCACCAGCAAACCTGTGATGGCTGCGGTGACTAGCAGGTATTGGGCCCAGCGGCTCAGGCGCAGCCAGTCGAAGCCGCCGCTGGCCGTGACCAACACCAACCCGACCACAAACAATGTCCACAGCGACAACAACAAGAGGCCAACAGCGAAGACAGCGCCACCGTCCATGGCTTTGCTGCGCAGCTCGAAGAGAACAAGCTGCAACGGAACAAGGAACAAAAAGGCGGCCAAGGCCATGCAGCCGTTGCCAAGCAGTTGTTGCGTGACGCTGGGGTTCATGGGTGGCTCGTGTTGACTGAGGGTGACGATGAGGCACGATGCAGCGGCCCGGTTTCAGTGCCGCTGCGCGCCAGGGCTGAACTTGTTTCGTTCGTTGCAGGGTGCACTGCATTTGCATACAAAGCCACACGTCTTGAAGCGCGCCACTTTCCTAGACTGCGCCACAGCAGCGTCGCGTTGTGCGTGCGCCTCATCCACATTTCGTCGCGGCAGGGCCCATGAACATTTTCAAATCGCTGAGTCGGTTTGCCTTGCCGCTGATGCTGTTCAGCACAGTGGCATGGGCCGACAACATCACGCTGTACAGCAGCTACAAGATTGAAGTCGGTACCACGCGGCAGTTGACGGCCTATGTGCCGCTGTCGCCCAACAAGGTGAGCTTCACGGTGAACGGCATCCCCGGGGGCAACGCGGTGGTCGGCACCATCAGCGCAAGCGGTCTGTACAGCGCGCCGACCGTGGTGCCACAACCCAACGCGGTGAAGGTGCGCGCCACCAGCACCAGCTTTCCGGACAAGTTTGGCGACGCGACCATGACGGTCACGCAACCGGGCGTGCACTTGTGGAGCAGCGCGCCCACCAGTGTGTCGCCCGGGGCTTTTACATTGCGCCTGAATGGCTCCAATTTCGTTAGCGGCGTGGTGGTGAAGTTTGGCGATGTTGAGCTGGTCAGCATGGTCAGTTCAGCCACGTCGTTGACGGTCTCTGGCATGGCGACGGCTGCGCAAGTGGGCAGCAAGGTGGCGCTCAGCGTGCGCCAGGTGGGCGCTGGCGCGACAACCAGCGAGACGGTGCTGATCAGCGTCGTGTCGGGCATCAACCCGCCACCACCACCACCACCACCTCCTCCTCCTCCTCCTCCTCCTCCCCCCGGCCCGGTGGACCCTGGCCCTGGCACGGGTACCGCCGATCTGGCCGCTGGTCGACTGCTGGAGCAGGCCGCTTTTGGTCCCACACCGGCTGCGTTGGCGCGCGTCAAACTGATCGGCCCCCAGGCCTGGCTGGCAGAGCAGTTCAGCATGCCCGAGACGGCCATCAGCAACCCGGTCAACGACAACCGCATCGTGCAAGCGCAGCTCTTGAACCGGCTGGCCACGGCGCCCGACCAGTTGCGCCAGAAGGTGGCCTACGCGCTGTCCGAAATCATCGTGATCTCGATGAACAAGAACAACTATGCCGAACAGACCGCGCCTTATTTGCAGACCCTGAGCCGCAACGCTTTTGGCAACTACCGCACGCTGTTGGGCGAGATGGCGATCAGCTCGCAAATGGGCAAGTACCTCGACTTGGCCAACAGCAACAAGCCCAGCAGCAGCGGCGGTGCCAACGAAAACTTTCCACGCGAACTGATTCAGCTCTTCACCATCGGCTTGGTGAAACTCAACCCCGATGGCTCGAACCAGTTGAACGCCGCCGGTCAGACGATCCCGGTTCTTGACCAGACCACGGTGCAGCAAGTGGCGCTGGCCATGACGGGTTGGACCTACATCGGCAGCGGCAACAACAACTGGGAAAACTTTGCCGGGCCGATGGTGCCGCGCGACGTTAATCACGACATGAGTGCCAAGCGGTTCCTGGGCTGCAGCTTGCCTGCCGGCCAAGGTGCGCAGGTCGACATGCACGTGGCGTTGGACTGCATTTTTGCGCACCCGAACGTCGCACCGTTCATCAGCACACGGTTGATTCGCAGCCTGGTCAAGAGCAACCCAACGCCGGCCTATGTGCAGCGCGTCGTGGGCGCCTTCAACAACAACGGCAGCGGCGTGCGTGGCGACTTGAAGGCGGTGGTGAGCGCCATCTTGCTGGACGCGGAAGCGCGCAACGACGTCAACGACACCAGCAACGCCACCAGCGTTTCCAGCGGTCGGCTGAAGGACCCGGTCTATCACATCGTCTCGATGCTGCGCGCTTTTGGCGGCTCGATCAGCGCCACCAACCAGTCGGCCTGGAGCTTCAGCCGCACGGGGCAAACGCCGCTGTCGCCGCCGTCGGTGTTCAGCTTTTACTCACCGATGTTCCGCGCGCCAAATACCGGCCTCTTCGGCCCGGAATTCCAAATCTACACGCCCACTGAAGCGGTGTTGCGCGGCAATTTCATTTGGCAGATCCTGAGCAACCCGGGCTCTGACTTCACGCTGGATTTGTCGCGCTTCGTCAACCTGGGCGGCAACATGGCGGGCTTGATCAACGCCGTTGACCAGACGCTGATGTATGGCCGCATGCCCACCGCACTGCGGCAAAACATTGCCAACGCAGTGGCCGCGCAGTCAGACAACCAAAGCCGTGCGCGTACGGCGCTGTACCTGGCGCTGCTGTCCGGCCAGCACGCCGTTCAATACTGATCAGGGCCGCACCATGCACTCCCTCCACGCCACTTTGTCCCCCTTCGGCCCCGCTGCCAAAACCACCCGAACGCGGCGCGGTTTTCTGCGCGATGCCAGTGCCTTGCTCGGTGCCGCCACGTTAGGGGCCAGCGCGCAAGCGCAGTCCAGCAACAACTACAAAGCGCTGGTTTGTATCTTCATGTTCGGCGGCAACGACGGCCACAACACCGTGGTGCCGCTCTCTGCTGCGGCTTACAGCGCTTACAAGACCTTGCGCGGTGGCTTGGCGCTGCCTGGCAACGACGCGACGTTGGTGCAGGTCAACACGCCCACCGGCGTGCCCTATGGGCTGAACAGTGGCCTCGGCGCCGTGGCGCCGCTGTGGGCCCAGGGCAAGCTGGCTGTGATGGCCAATGTCGGCATGCTGGCCAGGCCACTAACGCGCGCCAGCTACCTGGATGGCTCGGTCAAAGTGCCGAGCAATCTGTTCTCGCACAGTGACCAAATTCAGCAGATGCAAACCGGCAACGCCGCCGGTTCAGGAGGCACGGGCTGGGGCGGCCGCGCCGTGGACCAATTGCAGGCGTTGAACAGCGGTTCGCGTTTTCCGGCGTCAATTTCAATGGCCGGCAACTCGCTCTTTTGTGCCGGCAGCGTGGTGCAGTCGGCCAGCCTGATCCCCGGCTTTGATCTCAGTGGTGACGGCATGTCGGCCTGGCCGGCCAGCGCCGCCGCCGCCAAGGCCAATGCACTGAACCAGATCCTCATGCTCGACAGCGGCCTGACCTTGATACAGGCCGCCAACAGGGTGCGCCAGGACGCGATCTCGCTGAACAGCTTGTTGACGGGCGCAGGCGCTGCGACCGTGAGCACCGTGTTCCCTGGGACCTCTTTAGGTCAGCAGTTGCTTCAAGTGGCCAAGATCATCAAGCTGCGGCCCAGCACCGGCATGGCGCGGCAGGTTTTCTTCTGTTCGATCGATGGTTTTGACACGCACTCGGGCCAAAGCTGGCAGCAGATGGACCTGCTGCGACAGGTGGCCGAAGGCATGACGGCTTTTTATAACGCGACAGTTGAAATGGGTGTGGTCAACAACGTCACCACCTTCACTGAAAGCGATTTCGGCCGCACCCTGCAGCCCAGCGGGTCGGGCTCGGACCACGGCTGGGGCAACCACCATTTGGTGCTGGGCGGTGCTGTGCGCGGCGGCGATGTTTACGGCCGGTTTCCGACCCCAGCATTGGGCGGGCCCGACGACTCTGGCGCCCGGGGCACACTGATCCCCAGCTCGTCGTTGGACCAGTACGGCGCCACATTGGCAAAGTGGTTTGGCGTTGGCGCAGCGCAAATGGCTGCGGTGTTCCCCGACCTGGGTTACTTTGCCACACCTGACCTCGGGTTCCTGGTTTAACCGGGCGGCGGGGCGGTCGCTGACCGCACAGCTTGCGGTCACACCATGCGATGACTCGGCAACGTCAGAAGTAGCGCACAGAACGTCGTCTCCTTTCAGCCGTTCAATCGGCGACCAAGAGAACAATGTGGGTCTACGACTCAATTTGCGCCTATGCAGCGTGAAGGACATTGCCCATGTCAGCTGCCACAGTCCCGTCTAACGAATCGGAACGCCTGCGTTCCGTGAACGAACTTGGCGTGCTCGACTCCGCGCCAGAGCGGGAGTTCGATGCGTTTGTGCAAGCAGCAGCGCTGGTTTGCGGTGTGCCCATCTCGCTGATCAGCCTGATCGACGCTGATCGCCAGTGGTTCAAGGCGAATGTCGGCTTGACCGGCGTCACTGAAACCCCACGCGAACAGGCCTTTTGCGCCCACGCCATCTTGGACGACGGCATTTTCGAGGTGCCTGATGCCACGCTCGACCCACGCTTTGCCGACAACGCGCTGGTCACCAACGCCCCGGACATCCGCTTTTACGCTGGCGCCACCTTGCGCCTGAGCGATGGCACCCATGCCGGCACCTTGTGTGTCATTGACCGGCAACCGCGCCAACTCAACACCCAGCAGCGCGAGGTGCTTAGCCACTTGGCCGCAGCAGCCGTGCAAGCCCTGGAAGGCCGGCGTGCGCTGTTGGCCGAACGCGAACTGCGCGAAACGGCTTTGCAGGCCGCCGCCGTGCTGCGCAACAGCGTTGACGCCATCATCACATTGCGGTTGGACGGCACCGTCACGCACTGGAACGCTGCCGCCCAGCGCCTGTTTGGCTACACCAGTGCCGAGATGTTGGGGCAGCCCGTCTCGCGATTGGTGCCATCCCATCGCCATGATGGCGAAGGTGATTTCAGAGCGCAGCTGAAAGGGCTGATCGTTGGCAAGAATTACGAAACCTTGTACAGCCACTGCAACGGCGATTTGATCGCCGTCTCCGTCAGCCTGGCGCCCATCATCAACGCCAAGGGTGAGTTGACCGGCGCCACCAAGATCATCAGAGACATTCGCGAACAAGTGCGCGCCGCGCATGTACTTTCCCAGAGTGAAACCCGCTTCAAGGCCCTCAGTGAGGTCTCGCCCCTGGGGGTGTTCGCTACCGATGCGCACGGCGCTTGCACGTACACCAATGGGCGCTGGCAGGCCATCTATGGGATGACGCTTGAACAGAGCCTGGGCGACGGCTGGGCCGCGACTTTGCACCCCGATGACGGCGCTGCGGTCTTCGCCGAATGGCAGCGCACGGCGGCCTTGGGTGTCGAGTTCGACATGGCGTTTCGCATCCTGCGAACAGACGGGCAAACGCGCGCTGTGCGTTCGCGTGCCAGAGGCGACGTGGCCAGCGATGGCTCGGTGAAGGGTTATGTAGGCTCTGTCGAAGACATCACCGAGCGCAATTTGCAGGAAGCAGCGCTGCGCAAGCTCGCCGACCAGCTTGCCGAACAGCACGAACTGATGCGCGTCACGCTGAAGTCGATTGGTGACGCGGTGATCACCACCAACGCCTCAGGGGTCGTGACCTGGCTGAACCCGGTGGCCGAACGCATGACGGGCTGGCTCAACGACGAGGCCAAGGGCCTTGCTGTGGGCCGGGTGTTCCACATCGTCAATGAGGAGAGCCGCGCACCGACGGAGAACCCGGTCGCGACCTGCTTGCAACAGGGCAAGGTGGCAGGCTTGGCCAACCACACGTTGCTGATCTCGCGCCATGGTGACGAATACGGCATTGAAGACTCGGCAGCGCCGATTCGCAGCGAAGGCGGTGAGCTCCTGGGTGTTGTGCTTGTTTTTCATGACGTCACGGAACAGCGCCGACTGAGTGGTGAGATGAGCTACCGCGCCACGCACGACGCGCTGACCGGCCTCGTCAACCGGGTCGAGTTCGAGGCTCGCCTGAGCCGGGCATTGGCAAAGTCCCATGAAGACCGCAGCGTGCACTCGCTGCTGTTCATTGACCTCGATCAGTTCAAGTTGGTCAACGACGCCTGCGGCCACTCGGTGGGCGACCAACTGCTGCAGCAGGTCAGCAAGCTGCTGGGCGAAACCGTGCGTGCGCGCGACACACTGGCCAGGTTGGGTGGCGACGAATTCGCGGTGATCCTAGAGCACTGCAATGCCGAGCAGGCCCAGCGCGTCGCGCAGCAAATATGCGATCGCATGGACGACTTCCGTTTCATGCACGATGAGCGACGCTTTCGCATCGGCGCCAGCATCGGCCTGGTGCCGGTGGACAACCGCTGGGGCACCACAGCCGCAGTGATTCAGGCGGCTGATACCTCTTGTTATGCCGCCAAGGAAGCGGGCCGCAACCGGGTGCATGCCTGGTTTGACACCGACCAAGCCATGCGTGCACGCCATGGTGAGATGCAATGGGCGGCTCGCTTGGAGCAGGCACTTGATGAGAACCGCTTCACGCTGTTTGCCCAGCGCATTGACGCGCTCGACGGGCAGCCCCATGGCCTGCATGCCGAGGTGCTGGTGCGCATGATCGACAGCGACGGCAGTTTGGTTCAGCCCGGTGCCTTTCTGCCGGCAGCAGAGCGCTTTCATTTCGCGTCACGCATCGACCGCTGGGTGTTGCGACAAACCATCGACGCACTGCTTTCATTTGAAAACCTGCCCAGCATCGAGACCTTGTGTGTCAATCTTTCTGGCCAGTCCATTGGTGACCGCGCTTTCCATCGGCAAGCGCTCGCCATCTTGACTCAGG
>JAYVRO010000550.1:0-3117 GCA_043776165.1 Rubrivivax sp.
TGTCGCTGCGGGCAATCCAACGCAGGGCAGGTCGCAAGAGCAAACGCCCGCCCAACACGATGGCGGCGATGACGCCCAGGGCTTTGCCTGCTTCCACCCAACCGCTGCCCTGTGCATGCGCCGCGCTGCCGACGACCAAAAGCGGCACCAGTGCCAAGATGGGTATGGCGGCGATGTCTTGCAGCAACGCCACACTCAGGATGTTTTGCCCCGCCGTGGTGGCCATCAGGTTGCGCTCGCGCAGCACACCCAGGCCGATGGCGGTGGACGACATGGCCAAGCCAAGCGCCGCCACCAAGGCCAAACGCCAGGGCACACCGCTGGCCAGTGCAATACCCATCATCAGCGCTGCCGAGCCCAACAGCTGCACGCTGCCCCAGCCAAAGATCGGGCGGCGCAAGGCCCACAGGCGGCGCGGTTCCAACTCCAGGCCGACCAAAAAGAGCATCAAGACGACGCCAAATTCAGCGAACTGGAACATCGCCGCTGGGTCAGTCACCAAGCCCAAGCCCCAGGGGCCGATGGCCATGCCCGCACCCAGGTAGCCAATGATCGAGCCCAGGCCCAAGAGCCGCGCCAGCGGCACGGCCAAGACGGCAGCACCCAAGTAAATGAGGCTTGAAGTTAACCAGGGCGTGCTGTGTTCCATCGGGCCATGCTACTTGCCGGGCACGGGCGGGTTGCCGCCGCTGCCGCCATCGCTGGTGCCATCGCCGACGCTATCAGCTGATGACCGACTGCTGCGCGATGCCCGCGTCCACCAGCACATGCTGGCCCGTCATGCCGTTGCTGTCGTCGGCTGCCAGAAACAAAGTTGCACGTGCGACATGAGCCGAGTCAAGTCGAACCTTCAAACACTGGGCGTCCAAAAAGGCTTGGTCGGCAGCCGCGTCACGGTGCAAGGTGTTTTGTCGTTCGGTGACGATGGCGCCTGGCACCAAGGCGTTGACACGGATGTTGCGCCCACCCAGCTCGCGGGCCAGCGTGCGTGTCAACCCCAGGATGCCGGCCTTGGCCGTGGTGTAACCCACGAGGTTGGGACGGCCGCGCATCCAGCTCACACTGCCCATGTTGATGACACTGCCGCCACCTGCGGCAGCCATGCCCGGCGCCACGGCCTGGATCGCAAAAAAATAGTGTTTCAAGTTGAGTGCCATGCGCTCGTCCCAGAACTCGGGTGTGACGTCTTCCATCTTGTGCCGGTCGTCGCGGCCTGCGTTGTTGACGAGCACGTGGATGGCGCCGTGGTCTTGGATGATTTGCTGCAGCAGCGCTTGGTAAGCGATGACATTGCGCACATCGCAAGGCGCGTAAATCGGAGCGATGTGGCCACCTGCTCTGACTTCGGCGATGAGTTCATCGCCGCCCCCCACACGCGTGCCGCAGAAGGCCACACGCGCCCCTTGTGCGGCAAAGGCACGCACCAGTTCAGCGCCGATGCCCGAGCTGCCGCCCGAGATGAAAACCTGCCGATCACGAAGGGAGGGGTAGGTGGCGTAGTTCATGGCGAAGTTCATGGCGAAAGCACCCCCTTCAACACCTCATCCATGGCCACCACACGCCCTTCGTCAATGCTCTTGTGCGCGGCCATTCCTGTGGCCACTGCGCGCAGGCCTTCTTCCAGGCCGATCTCGGCCTCGCGGCCTTCTCGGATGGCCGCGGCAAAACGCACATGTTCGATGTAGGACGCGCCAAAGTGATAGCCGGCATAACGAATGCTCGGGTCCCACACACGGCGCACCGACACACCGCGTTGTGTGCCTGAAGGCTGGCCCCAAACGGCACGTTGGCCCCAGTCCTCGCGGCGGCTTTGGCGCAAAGTGAGTGAGGGTAAAAACGATTCGATCTTGCCTTCGTCGCCGACCACCACGAGGTGTTCGTTGTCGGTGGAGTTCTCGGCAAACATGCACAGGTCAAGCATGGCGCGGGCGCCGCTCGCGTACTCCACGATGACGTAGGCGCTGTCCAAGATGTCCGGCGCACGGCCTTCGTAGCGTTCTTCAAGATGGTTCACGCGTTGGCCGCCCGACGCAAAAACGCGCACCGGTTGCTCGCGCAAGATGTGATCCATCAGGTTGAAGTAGTGGCAGCACTTTTCCACCAGTGTGCCGCCTGTGTTGGCGCTGAAACGGTTCCAGTCACCGACCTTTCGATAAAACGGTTCGCGGTGTTCACGGATCGCCACTTGATGCACGCGGCCCACCTCGCCGGCATGCGTCATGCGTATGGTCTCGGCCACAGGCGGCATGGAGCGGTACTCCTGCGCCACCCAGACGATGCCCCTGCGTTGCTGGGCCAGGCCAAGCAGCTCGACGCCGTCTTGCAAATGCGTCACAAGTGGTTTTTCAACCAGGATGTGCAGTGATGTCTTCAACGCGTCGCGCATCACATCAATGTGCGTGAAGTTCGGTGTGGCAATCACCACGGCGTCGCACAGGCCACTGTTCAACAACTCCTTGTGGTGCTGAAAGACCTGCGGTTTGTGGCCGTCGAGCAAGGCCAAGGCAGCGTCGGTGCTGCTGGCGTGGATGTCGGCCACTGCGGTGATGGCCACACCGCCCATGGCCTTCAAGTTTTCGATGTGCTCACGGCCCATGCTGCCGCAGCCGATGATGCCATAACGTATGACTTGACTCGAATCCATGGGTCCCCCTCAGCCTTTCAAACCACCCTGGGTGAGCCCGCCCACCACACGCTCCTGGAAGATCGCGATTAGCACGGCTACCGGCACGATGGCGACGATCAGCGCGGCCGAAATGATGGGCCAGGGAAAGCTGAACTCCCCCTGGTACAGCGTGATGCCCACAGGCAGGGTGCGCATGCCAGCGCTCGCGTTCAGCGACAGCGCCAGCAAGAACTCGTCCCAAGCGTTGACAAAGGCCAGGATGCCCGCAGTGAAGACACCCGGCGCGGCGAGCGGCAGAACAACACGAACCAGTGCTCCCAGTCGCGTGCAGCCGTCGATCATGGCGGCGTTTTCCAGGTCCCGCGGAATGCTTTGAAAAAAGCTCACGAGCACCAGCGTGCACACCGGCAAATTCAGCACCACATAGGGCAAAACCAGGGCGGTGTAGGTGTTGAGCAAGCCCAGGCTGCGCATGGTCTCGAAGATGGGCA
>JAYVRO010000551.1:0-3113 GCA_043776165.1 Rubrivivax sp.
ACGACGTATTCGCGCACGACGTCCAGTGTTTCTTGTGGCAGCCACACGTCGGGGCCATAAATCTTGGTCGACTTTTCGCCGGCGTAAACCTCCATCCAATGGATCTTCTTGACGCCACCGTAGGCTTTGGCAACGGCCGCATCAACCACCTTCAACATCACTGGCGTGATGTCCAAACCCGTGCCATCACCTTCGATGTACGGGATGATGGGTTGGTCAGGTACGTTCAACGAAAAATCAGGGTTAACGCTGATTTTTTGCCCCCCTGTGGGCACCTTGATGTGTTGGTACATGGTCGCTTTCGGTGGCCGGTAGTCGGCGGATGGTCAAAGCCTCAAATTCTATGTCAACGGGTTGTCAACCGATTGTCAAGAGCCCGCGTTTCGTCACCTGCCTCCCATTCAGAGGAGGTGAATTCAACTTTCGAAAGGTATTCACAAATGAACAAGCTCCTGGCCGCCATGACCCTTGCCGCCTTCGCAACCACCGGTGCTTTTGCCGCATCCCACGCTGCCAAGCCAGCTTCGGCGGCGGCACCTGCTGCTGCCATGAAGAAGGACGACAAGGCTCCGGCCGCTGCTGCTCCTGCCGCTGCAAAGCCGGCCGCTCCTGCCGCGTCCAAGGCCGCATCTGGCGCCAAGAAGTAATCCACGCAGGGCCGATGGCCTTGCATTGACGACTGATGTTTCTAGAGCATCGGTCTTGCAAAACGCCCGGGCTAACCCGGGCGTTTTTTTTCCCAGTTCCGTTGCTGCGGTCGCCTATAGGTTCGCGGCTGGGCGCATGCCCGGCTACGCTGGGGATAATCTGCAAACCCTCCTTGAGCAGCACCCATGCCCCACCCATTTTTGACTTTGGCGCGTTCACTTCGTTTGGTGACTACGCTGGCGCTCGCCGCACTTTATGCACCGCTGGCCTTGGCACAAGACGGCCCGCAGCCGCGCCTGGCCAGCGTTCAACTCAACGCCGGCATGCATGTGATCCATGCCGAAGTGGCGCGCACAGATGACCAGCAAATGCGCGGCATGATGTTTCGCCGGGAACTGAATGGCAACGACGGCATGCTCTTCGTTAACGAACGAAGTGACAGACGTTGTTTTTGGATGCGCAACACCTTGGTTGCGCTGACGATTGCGTTTGTAGACGACGACGGCAGCATCGTCAATTTGGCCGACATGCAACCGCAGTCCGACCTGTCGCACTGTTCAAGCAAACCGGTTCGTTTTGCGTTGGAGATGCCCTTGGGCTGGTTCGCCAAGCGCGGCATCAAAGCCGGCGCCAAGCTGGGTGGCGCGCCGTTCAAGCCCTGAATGCCCGAGCGGCGCGCGCGCCCAGCCACGTCGTCAGGCGAAGTTCGTCTGAGCAAATTCCCAGTTCACAAGTTTGTCGAGAAAGGTTTCGACAAACTTGGGGCGCATGTTGCGGTAGTCGATGTAATAGGCGTGTTCCCACACGTCAACGGTCAACAGTGCCTTGTCAGCGGTGGTCAAAGGCGTGCCAGCCGCGCCGGTGTTGACGATGTCAACACTGCCATCGGCCTTCTTCACGAGCCAAGTCCAGCCCGAACCAAAGTTGCCAACAGCCGATTTGACGAAGGCATCTTTGAAGGAAGCGTAACTGCCCCACTTCGCGTTGATCGCCACGGCCAAAGCGCCGGAAGGTTCACCACCCCCGGCAGGTTTCATGCAGTTCCAGAAGAACGTGTGATTCCAAATCTGCGCAGCATTGTTGTAGATGCCGCCACTGGCCTTGCGCACGATATCTTCCAGCGACAAGGTCTCGAACTCAGTGCCCTTTTGCAAGTTGTTGAGGTTCACAACGTAGGCGTTGTGGTGCTTGCCATGGTGAAACTCCAGCGTCTCGCGGCTGTAGTGCGGGGCCAGCGAGTCGATGGCGTAAGGCAACGGGGGCAGTTGATGTTCCATGTCAAATTTCCTTTGAAGGCTGGTTGAGCTGTGACGGGGTTTTGGTAGGACGGCGAATGCTGGTTGACAAGAAGCGCGGTCCGATAGCAGCGCACGATTGTAGGCAGTCGCGGTGGCCAGAGCACATGCCAAATCCGTCGCTCGTCAGCAGCCGACCGCGTCAAGTTTCAATGCTTTTGATCGTGGCCATGGCGCGACCATCGCTCCACACAGCGCTCACACTTTGGCCGGGTTTGAGCGACAGAACCGACACAACGGGCACGCCATCGTCGGTTTCCACCCAGGCGTAGCCACGCAGCAGCACAAGTTTGGGGTCCAGGGCATGAAGTCGACCCTGTCGGACTTGCAACAGATGGCCCGCTGTTCGCAGGCAAGCCACAGAGGCGCGGATGAGCCGTTCCCTGCGATCTTCAAGTGCGAGCCGGCGATCCAGTTTCAGTTGCGCCGAAATTCTGCGCAAGCGCAGCGCTTGTGTTCGCAAATGTTGCTGCGCCAATGCCAGTACCGAGGCCGGTGCCGCCAGCCGTATGGACAGCCGGTCAACCCTTTGCGCCTGGGTTTGCAAGCAGCGGTTGACGATGTTTTGCAGGGCCTTGCGACGACTGATCAATCCGGCCAACAACTCGGCGTGCAGCGGAGCCGCCAGTTCAGCGGCAGCTGTCGGGGTTGGCGCGCGCAGATCGGCGGCGAGGTCGCACAAGCTGATGTCGGTCTCATGCCCAACACCGCAAATCACCGGTAACCGCGAGGCCACCACGGCGCGAACGACGGATTCATCATTGAATGACCAGAGATCTTCAAGGGCCCCGCCACCGCGCACCAAAAGCAGCGTGTCGACCTCGGCGCGTTGGTTGGCCAGTGTCAGTGCCTGCACAAGCGAAGCAGGCGCTTGGCTGCCCTGCACCAGACTCGGGTAGACGACAACACGAACGTGCGGTGCGCGCCGCGCTAAGGCGGTCAGCACGTCATGCAATGCCGCAGCGCCCAAGGAGGTGATGACGCCGACAGCAAGCGGCTCGCGCGTGACGATGCGCTTGCGCGCGACATCAAAAAGCCCTTGGTCTTGCAGCTTTTGCCGCAGGCGCAGGAACTCTTCGTACAAGGTGCCCACGCCCACGCGCCGCATGCCTTCAACGACCATTTGCAGCTCACCACGAGGCTCATACACGCCAAGCCGGCCAACCAGCT
>JAYVRO010000552.1:0-3113 GCA_043776165.1 Rubrivivax sp.
CGACCACTGGTGGTGGTTGATGGAAGGCCCCGACAGCAATGCCGCACGTTTGCTTTTGGCCGCCACTGAGTTGCCGGAGTGGCGAGACGAGGTGCCCAAGCTCGTCACCGGGCATCTGGGACGTCAACGTCTGGGGGCTTGGGCCACGACCACCGCCAACCTGTGGAGCGTGCTGGCACTCGAGCGCTTTTCGGCCAAGTTTGAAGCCACGCCCGTGGCTGGGCGCACACAGCTTCAATGGGGCAGCGCAGCGCGCACAGTGGACTGGAGAAGCGTCAAGGACGTCGACGTTCAACGCCTGCCTTGGCCCACCGGCGCCCCTACAGGCACGACCAACGCGACAGTCGCACCAGCACCTTTCCAGGCCACGCACCAAGGCAGCGGCAAACCCTGGCTGACCGTGCAGACCCTGGCGGCTGTGCCATTAAAAGCGCCGCTCTTTGCGGGGTATCGCATCACCCGCAGCGTGAGCGCGGTGGAGCGCGCCAAACCCGATGTGTGGACACGCGGTGATGTCTTGCGTGTGCGCATTGAAGTGGAAGCAACAGCTGACATGAGCTGGGTGGTGATCAATGACGCATTGCCCACCGGTGCGGCCTTGCTGGGCGGCGGTCTGGGTCGCGACTCCGCCATGGCCGTGCGAGGTGAACGCCGCGAAGGGGCGGGCTGGTTGGCCTATGAAGAGCGCGCCGCCGACGCCTGGCGCGCTTACTACGAGTGGTTGCCGCGTGGCAAACACGTGGCCGAGTACACGCTGCGACTCAACACCTCGGGCCGTTTTGCCCTGCCGCCCACGCGGGTGGAAGCGATGTACGCGCCAGAAGCTTTTGGTGAGACCCCCAACTTAACGTTAGAGGTGCGTTGATGCGCTTCTTGGTGAGCCTGGTTGCGCTGGGCCTGGGCACCTGGGCGGGCCTGTTCCCACCACCCGCCATCGCGCTGCCCGACTTTGCCAGCCTGCGCTCGGCGCACAAGCCATCCGACATCGAGCTGCTGGACCGCCATGGTGAACCCATCCAAACCCTGCGCATTGACAACACCGTGCGGCGCGCCGCGTGGTTGCCGCTGACCGAGATGTCGCCCGCCCTGCGCAACGCCATGGTGCAAAGCGAGGACAAGCAGTTCTGGCAGCACAGCGGCGTTGATTGGCACGCCCTGGCCGCCAGTGCCTGGGCCAACGCATGGAACACCAAAACACGGGGCGCCTCCACCGTCACGATGCAGCTTGCAGGATTGTTGGAAGCCGACTTGAAACGCCCTGGTGCGGGCCGCAGCGTGATGCAAAAAGTCGGGCAAATCGGCCTGGCACAACAACTCGAGGCCCGCTGGAGCAAAGCGCAAATCCTGGAGGCCTATCTGAACCTCGTGCCCCTGCGCGGTGAAGTGGTTGGTGTTAGCACCGCCGCGCAAGTGATGTTTGGTAAACACGCCAGCGGCTTGGACCAACTCGAGTCGGCTTTGCTGGCCGCGTTGGTGCGTGGCCCCAATGCCACCGAGGCCGTGGTCACGCGACGTGCTTGCGAGGTGATGCAAGCCCAGCGCTTGACTTGTGACGGTCTGGCCACGCTCACCGCACAAACCTTGGCACGCAAGCCCGTGCCCCTGGGCGGCGAGGGCGCGCCCAACAACATCGCACCGCACTTTGCGCGCTGGTGGCGGGGCGCAGCCGCCAGCCACAACAACCCTCGGACCACACTCGACGCCCGCTTGCAACGCCTGGCCGCAGCCGCCTTACGTCAACAGTTAGCCGAGCTGCGTGGGCGTGAAGTAGAGGACGGCGCCGTTCTGGTGCTGGACAACCGCACGGGTGAAGTGCGGGCCTGGGTCGGCTCGGCGGGCGCTGGCTCCAACGCGCCTGAAGTCGACGCCGTGCTGGCGCGGCGCCAACCCGGCTCCACGCTCAAACCGTTTGTCTATGCTGAAGCGTTAACGCGCGGGCTCATCACCGAACACAGCTTGCTGCACGACTCACCGCTGCAACTGGCCCGTGGTCAAGACGTCTACCAGCCGCAAAACTTTGACCACGGCTGGCGCGGCTGGGTCAGCATGCGCGAAGCCCTGGCGGCCAGCCTGAACGTGCCCGCCGTGCGCGTGGGCGCGATGCTCGGGCCAGAGGCCCTGTTTGAGGTGATGAACCGCGCCGGTTTGCGACTGCGTGAAAACGCTGGCTTCCATGGCCACGCGCTCGCGCTGGGCAGCGCCGAAGTCACGCTCCTGGACCTGACCAACGCTTACCGCGCGGTGGCCAACCATGGCCAGTGGGCGCCCGTCAGCAAGGGGCTCACGTCAAACGTTGGCCAACAAACGTCGCAGCGCGCAACATCACAACGCCTGATGAGCGCCGAGGTGGCCCACATCCTCACTGGCATCTTGGCCGACAGCAGCGCCCGCGCCAGCACCTTTGGCTTTGACAGCCCCTTGGTGACCCGCCGCACCACGGCAGCAAAAACCGGCACCAGCAAAGACATGCGCGACAACTGGTGCCTGGGCTACAGCGACGCGTACACCGTGGGCGTGTGGCTGGGCAACGCCAGCGGCCGGCCCATGCACGGGGTGAGCGGCGTGATGGGCGCCGCGCCGGTGTGGCGCAGCGTGATGGAGGGCCTGCCGGGTGCCGGTGTGGTCACGACCACGGTGGCCATGGCCTCCAACCCGGCAATGTCCGCCAAGGGCAACCTACCGGCCGCCTCAGCCGCCCACCTTGCGCGCGCCAGCACCGCGGCCTGGGGCATTCACCCCGTGCGCGATGGCAGCGTGCTGGCCATCGACCCTGACATCCCCTTGCGCGCGCAACGCCTGCATCTGCGTGGGCCGCACGGGCAATGGTGGATGGATGGCAGTGCCGTTGGCACCGGCACGGCAGTGTGGTGGCCGCTGACGCCAGGCCGACACGTGCTGGAACTGCGCGGCGCGCAGCGTCAGCTCATCGACAAGGTAACGTTTGAGGTGCGCAACAGCGTGCGCAACAGCGTACCCAACACCGTGCGCCCGGCAAAGCGCAAAACCAGCACAACCGCACTGTCCTCAGGGCGCAGTGCGACTGAGCAGCCGTTCTAGCGCAGCGTCAATCACCAGGCTGCAAAAGCTGTAGATCAACGAGCCGAAAAGGGCTG
>JAYVRO010000553.1:0-10588 GCA_043776165.1 Rubrivivax sp.
GTCAACACCCTGGTGCTGGATCGGCTGCAAGATGCTGGCAATGTTGGCAGCATCCTGCGCAGTGCGGCAGCGCTGGGCGTTGTCCAGGTGCTGGCCATCAAGGGCACGGTGGCTTTGTGGTCACCCAAAGTGTTGCGTGCGGGCATGGGTGCGCACTTTGCTTTGGTTTTGGTTGAAGGGCTTGATGTCGAGTCGCTTCAAGCGTTAACTGTGCCGCTCATCGCCACGAGTTCACACGCGGCACAAATGCTGCATGAAGTGCGGCTGCCGCTACACGCCGCGTGGGTACTGGGCCATGAAGGGCGGGGCGTGTCATCTCAATTGTTGTCGCAATGTGCTTTGACACTGCGCATACCGCAGCCCGGCGGTGAAGAGTCGTTGAACGTTTCAGCGGCGGCGGCAATTTGTTTGTATGAGTCATTGCGGCAGCGCTGAACTGTGCGCTCAGTAGATCAACCGGTCCGGGCGCAGGTCGCGCAAGATCGTCGTGGCAATCTCTTCAATCGACTTGTGCGTGGACGACAACCAGGCGATGTCATTGCGCCGCATCATGGTCTCGGCCTCGTTGACCTCGTAGCGGCAGTTGTCTAGCGAGGCATATCGACTGGCCGGGCGGCGTTCGTTGCGTATCTGCGCCAGCCGTGTAGGCTCAATGGTCAGCCCGAAGCACTTGCGCTTGAAAGGCGCCAAAGAGCTGGGCAATTCCCCTCGCTCGAAGTCTTCAGGGATCAGCGGGTAGTTCGCTGCCTTGATGCCGTGCTGCATGGCCAGGTACAACGATGTCGGCGTTTTGCCGCTGCGGCTCACGCCCACCAAGATGACGTCGGCCACATCCAAATTGCGCGCAGATTGGCCGTCGTCGTGCGCCAATGAAAAATTGATGGCCTCAATGCGGTCGTGGTACTCGGCGCTGTCGCTGGCGTCTGAAAAGCGGCCCACACGATGGTTGGATTTGACGCCGAACTCGGCCTCCAGCGGCTCAACAAAGCTGCGAAACATGTCCAGTACCAAGCCATTGCACTCCGGGCTGGTAACGATGCCACGCACATCGTCATTCACCAAGGTGATGAAAACGATGGGGCGTTGACCTTCGCGCAGTGCCACGGCGTTGATCTCTTGCACCACAGTTGTGGCCTTGGCCACGCTGTCGATGAAAGGTCTGCGCACATGGCGCGGCTTGGTGGGGAATTGCGCCAGGATCGAATTGCCAAACGTCTCGGCCGTGATGCCGGTGCCGTCTGAGACAAAAAACACAGTGCGTTCTGACATGGTGACTGAAGGTAGTTGGGGTTGCGGCATTGGACCATTGCATCTGGCGCCTGCCAGGCAGCAACTCCTTAGAATCAAGCTCAAATTTCCCGCATAGCTGCCGCGACATGATCCCCCAAGCACGAACAAACATCACCTGGCGTGGTTTGGCGTGGGCGTCGCTCTGGGCTGTGGAGGCGCCGCTTTTGCAACATCACGGAGTTTCCCCATGTCTGAACACACCCTGGCGACCGCCCTGGTCGTACCGTTTGACAAGCTGAGGATGAGTGACGTCGAGACCGTGGGCGGCAAAAACGCCTCGCTCGGCGAAATGATCAACCAACTGGCCAGCGCTGGCGTGCGTGTGCCCGGCGGTTTTGCCACCACGGCGCATGCCTTTCGGCAGTTCTTGCAGCAGGGCGCCTTGGCCCAGCGCATCCAGGATCGCTTGTTCACACTCGACACCGATGACGTGCGCGCCCTGGCTGAAGCGGGTGCGCAAATCCGCCAGTGGATTGTTGATACGCCGCTGCCGGCAGCGTTGGACGCTGCCATTCGAGCGCAGTTCAAAGTGCTCTGCGCCGATGACCCGAGCACGAGCTTCGCAGTGCGCTCTTCAGCCACGGCTGAGGACCTGCCCGATGCCTCGTTCGCAGGACAGCAAGAGACCTTTTTGAATGTGAGCGGCATTGAGTCTGTGTTGCATCACATGAAGGAAGTTTTTGCCTCGCTCTACAACGATCGCGCCATCAGCTATCGCGTGCACAAAGGCTTTGCGCACGCCGAGGTGGCTTTGTCGGTCGGCGTGCAGCGCATGGTGCGTAGTGACGTGGGCGCGGCCGGCGTGATGTTCACCATCGACACCGAATCGGGCTTCACGGAAGTAGTCTTCATCACCTCAAGTTACGGTCTGGGCGAAACCGTCGTGCAGGGCAGCGTCAACCCCGATGAGTTTTACGTCCACAAGCCGACGCTGGCTGCTGGCAAGTTCCCAGTGATACGCCGTGTGCTGGGCTCCAAATTGCAACGCATGGAGTTCGCCACACTGGAGGAAAAGGCAGCCAATGGACGGTTGGTCCGCATCATCGACACACCGCCCGAACAGCGCAATCGCTACTCCATCACAGACGCTGAAGTGACTGAGCTGGCGCGCTACGCGGTGATCATTGAAAAGCATTACGGCCGTGCCATGGACATCGAGTGGGGCCGTGATGGTGTGGACGGTCGCATCTACATCTTGCAAGCGCGGCCCGAGACCGTGAAGAGCCAGGCAGCAGGAAAGGTCGAGCAGCGCTATCGCTTGAAGGGCACGGGCACCGTGTTGGCCGAAGGCCGCGCCATCGGCCAAAAGATCGGCACCGGGCCAGTGCGTTTGGTGCGCTCGCTGGCCGACATGGACCAAGTGCAGCCAGGCGACGTTTTGGTCACTGAGATGACCGACCCGAACTGGGAACCCGTGATGAAGCGCGCCAGCGCCATCGTCACCAACCGAGGCGGACGCACTTGCCATGCGGCCATCATCGCGCGTGAACTGGGCATCCCCGCCGTGGTGGGTTGTGCCGACGCTACCGAGCATGTGCAAGACGGTGCCCTGGTCACCGTGGTGTGCTCAGAGGGTGACACCGGCTTTGTCTATGATGGATTGTTAGAGACCGAGATCACTGACGTGCAGCGCGGTGAGATGCCCTACAGCCCCATCAAGATCATGATGAACGTGGGCAATCCGGCGCTCGCTTTTGACTTTGCTCAAATGCCCAACTCAGGCGTTGGTTTGGCGAGGCTGGAATTCATCATCAACAACAACATTGGTGTGCACCCCAAGGCCATCCTGGACTACCCCAATGTGGACCCGGAGCTGAAGAAGGCTGTTGAGTCAGTGGCGCGTGGTCACGCCTCACCTCGCGCTTTTTATGTCGACAAACTGACCGAAGGCATTGCCACCATTGCGGCCGCTTTCTGGCCCAAATCGGTGATCGTGCGTTTGTCGGATTTCAAATCCAACGAGTACCGCAAACTCATTGGTGGCACACGTTATGAGCCCGATGAAGAAAACCCCATGCTCGGTTTCCGCGGTGCCAGTCGCTACATCAGCGGCGAGTTCAGTGACGCTTTTGCCATGGAATGTGAAGCGCTGAAGCGCGCACGACACGACATGGGATTGATCAACATTGAAATCATGGTGCCCTTTGTGCGCACCGTGAATCAAGCCTCGCGCGTGGTGCAGATGCTGGCTGAACGCGGCTTGCAGCGTGGCGTGAACGGCTTGCGCGTCATCATGATGTGCGAGGTGCCCAGCAACGCCATCTTGGCCGACCAATTCCTCGAGCACTTTGACGGCATGTCGATCGGTTCGAACGATCTCACCCAGTTAACTTTGGGCCTGGACCGCGATTCGGGTCTGGCGCAACTAGCGCATGACTTTGACGAGCGTGACCCGGCTGTCAAGGCCATGATTTCGCGCGCCATCAACGCTTGCCGCGCCACCGGCAAATACGTGGGTATTTGTGGCCAGGGGCCGAGCGATCACCCTGATTTTGCAGACTGGTTGGCCGATGAAGGCATCGTCTCAATCTCACTCAACCCCGATTCGGTGGTTGAGACATGGAAACGCTTGGCGTCGCGCTGAGCGCGCGAAGCTTACTTGGGTGCGGAAGCTGCTGGCGCCTCCGGCGCTTCAACGCTGTGTTTTTCACCGCCCATGTCGACGTCAGCGCCGGACTTGGACAAGATGAACAAGGCCAGCGCCGCGAAAGCCACAAAGCCTAGAAATATTTTCCACATGGGGTTCGATCAAAGTTCTGAGGTGTGGCATGGGCCCACTCAGAGGCCCATGACACACCTGGGCGCAAGGCCCAGGTGTACTGGCTAATTTCAGTCCTTGGCGTAGATGTCAACGTCCTTGGTTTCCTTGACGAACAAGGTGCCAATCACGAAGGTCATCAGCGCGATGATGATGGGGTACCACAAGCCGCTGTAGATGTTGCCTTGCGCGGCCACGATGGAGAACGAAATGGCCGGCAAGAAACCACCAAACCAGCCGTTGCCGATGTGGTACGGCAAGCTCATCGAGGTGTAGCGAAGGCGGGTCGGGAAGAACTCGACCAACATGGCCGCGATCGGGCCGTACACCATGGTCACGTAGAGCACCATGATCGTGAGGATCAAGATGATCATCCACCAGTTGCTGCTGAACGCCGGAATCGGGTCAGCCTTGGCGGGGTAACCGGCGGCGTTGAGCGCTTCGCGCACTTCTTTCTCAAAGCGTGCTTTGTCGTCCTTGGCAGTCGGCGCCTTGCCGTCATATGCCACCACGCTCTTGTCGCCCACCTTGACGGCGGTGACCGTGCCCGCAGGGCCGTCCACCTTGTCGTAGTTGACGCCCGAGTTGGCCAAGAAGGTGCGCGACAGGTCGCAAGGTGTCGAGAACTTGGCGGTACCCGTCAAGTTCAAGATCAGGTTGCACTCAGGCGCGTTGGCAACCACGGTGACCGGTGAGGTCTTGATGGCCGCTTGCAGCTTGGGGTTGGCGTAGGTGGTCAGCGCGTTGAACAAGGGGAAGTAGGTCAACGCAGCGATCAAGCAACCCGCCATGATGATGGGCTTGCGGCCAATGCGGTCAGACAGCGTGCCAAAGATGATGAAGAAAGGCGTGCCGATGATCAGCGAGATGGCGATCAAGATGTTGGCCGTGGGGCCGTCCACCTTCAGGAACGTTTGCAAGAAGAACAAGGCATAAAACTGGCCCGTGTACCAAACAACGGCCTGACCTGCGGTAGCGCCAATCAGCGCCAGTATCACGATCTTCAAGTTGGCCCATTGGCCGAAAGACTCGGTCAGCGGCGCCTTGGAAGTCTTGCCCTCGGCCTTCATGCGTGAGAACGCGGGCGACTCATTCAAGCGCAAGCGGATCCACACCGAGATGATCAACAAGATGCCCGACATGGCATAAGGAATGCGCCAGCCCCAAGCCGCGAATTCTTTTTCACCCAAGTAGGTGCGTGTCGCCAAGATGACCATCAGCGCCAGCATCAAGCCAATCGTTGCGGTGGTTTGAATCCACGCCGTGTAGGCACCACGCTGGCGGCGCGGTGCATGTTCGGCCACATAGGTGGCAGCACCACCGTATTCACCGCCCAGCGCCAAGCCTTGCAGCAAACGCAAGGCAATCAAGACCACTGGCGCAGCAATGCCCCAGGTCGCATAGGTTGGCAAGAAGGCCACCAAGAAAGTGGACAAGCCCATGATCAGGATCGTCACCAAGAAGGTGTACTTGCGACCGACGATGTCACCCAAGCGGCCAAAAATAATGGCACCAAATGGGCGAACCGCGAAGCCGGCGGCAAAGGCCAGCAAGGTGAAGATGTCGCGGGTGGAAGGATCTAGCGCGGTGAAAAAATTGGCCGCAATGATCGCCGCCATCACACCGAACAGATAGAAGTCGTACCACTCAAAAACGGTGCCCAGTGATGACGCGAATATGACGCTCTTCTCGTCACTCGTCATTGGGCGCACCGCGTCATCGTTAGTGCCTGCCATAGCCATGCTGAAGTCTCCTGTTTGTTGGACATTGCTGCAAACTCGTGCAGAGCTTGCGCACCGCAATGATGTCTTTGAGACTGACCTAAAACTGACAACGTTGTGTGTTTCCCATAAACGGTGCCAGCGTCAGCGTTTTTACTGCGTGTGTCAAATACCCGTTCATCAGGACTTGCGCGCGACGACTGCAAGAGTTTGTGGCGCCAGTTGGGGTTCCTTCGGGTCAGCGTGCCGACCAGTCGTGCGGGAATGCCTGTGCCAGCGCAAGAAAGCCGATCGACGTGACGCTGCGAAGGGCCAACGCGTGGCTAACATGCGCGCTTCTGCCGAAGGCACTGACATCAGAACCATTCGCCTTTCGAGAGGCTTTTATGAACAACAGCGACGTCGTCGATAAGACAGAACGTGGTGCCAACGAAATCAAGACGCGGGCGCTCAAGTTGCCACCGCGCTTGCGCACGATGCTCATCATGGTCGACGGCAGTGTCACTGTGAGCCAATTGCTTGCGGCGGGTGAGAAACTCTCTGCGCCGCCCGACTTTCTTGAGCTGCTGTTGCAACAGCGCCTGGTCGTTCTGGTGCCGGGCGCAACCATGTCTTTGACACCTTCTGCGCCATTGGCCAGAGCGGATGCAACCATCCCACGTTCGTCTGCGCCTTTGCTGGGTACCGAGGCTTCAAAGACTGAACAGTTCATGGCGGCTCGCAAACTGATGAACGATTCGGCCGTTGACGGGCTGGGCCTGCGGTCGTTTTTTTTCACCCTCAAGCTCGAGCGTTGCTACAACCGCGAGGACTTGCTCGGTTTGATGGACGAGTACATGAAAGCCATCAAAAAGGGCAGCGGCGAGGTTGCGGCTGAAGTCCTTGAGATGCGCGTTCGGGCGCTGTTGGGTTGAACCTGCAACCGGACACGGCGTGCTGGTACTGCCGTTGGCGTTGTCGACGCCTATGAAAAGCAGAGCGCCTGAGCACCGGCATATAATCTTCGGCTGACCTTGCTGCCCCCAAGCCCTGCTGACGCAATTTTTAGGGGCAGCTTCACGTCCGACCCCACTTGGGTTTCGGGTGAACCCACAAGGAGTATTCATGCGTCACTATGAGATCGTTCTGCTGATCCATCCGGATCAAAGCGAACAAGTTCCAGCCATGCTGGAACGTTACAAAACCTTGGTCACCACGGGTGGTGGCAAGGTGCACCGGGTGGAAGATTGGGGTCGGCGCCAGCTGGCCTACATGATCCAAAAGCTCGCCAAAGCGCATTATTTGTGCCTGAACATCGAGTGCTCCAACGAGACGCTCACCGAGCTGGAAACAGGCTTTCGCTTCAACGACGCTGTGCTGCGCCACTTGACCGTGTCCAAGGCAAAAGCCGAAGCCACCCCGTCAATCATGATGAAAGCCGTTGAACGCGACGAGGCGCGCAAGGAGCGTCACGAGGCATCGGCCTGAAAGCAGTTGCAGCGGCCAGGTCGGCCCGAGAACGCTGATGAACCGTTTGGTTTTGTCAGCGAGCTTGGTTGAACGAGGCGCCATGCGTTACACCCCTGCGGGTCTGCCTGCGCTGGACTTGAGCTTGAAGCACGAGTCTGAGGTCAGCGAAGACGGCCAGCCCCGAAAGGTCTCGATGGAAGTTCGTGCCATCGGAATTGGGGCCATCACGCAAGCGCTATCGAACATGGTGTTAGGAAGTGCGGCAACGTTTGCCGGGTTTCTTGCCACTGCCCGCAACGGACGCGGTTTGCTGTTTCACATCACTGCGGTTGAGCTTGTTGCTTAGCTGTTCATCCATCCGGTTTTGTTTGAATTTTTTAGGAGGTCACTATGCCCCCACCACGTGGTAAAGGTCGGTTTTCCAAAGACAAGCGCCCCAAGCGCAATGCCCAGTCGCTGCTTTTCCGTCGCAAGCGTTTTTGCCGCTTCACGGTCACTGGCGTCACGGAAATTGACTACAAAGAAATCGATGTCCTGCGCGATTTCGTCGGTGAAAACGGCAAGATCACGCCAGCTCGTTTGACGGGCACGCGCGCTTTTTACCAACGCCAGCTCACCGTGGCCATCAAGCGTGCGCGCTTCTTGGCATTGCTGCCGTACTCCGATCAACACAAGGTCTAACGGGCCGCAGGAGCACGATATGCAAATCATTCTTCTCGACAAAGTGGGCAAGCTCGGCAACCTGGGCGATGTCGTCAAGGTCAAGGACGGCTACGCCCGCAATTTCCTCATTCCCACCAAGCAGGCACGTCGTGCCACCGAGGCGGCGATCAAGGAATTCGAAACTCGCCGCGCGGAGCTCGAAAAAGTAGCTGCTGTCAAACACGCGGCCGCTGTGGCGCTGGGTGAACAGCTCAGCGGCAAGACAGTTCGCATTGCACAAAAGGCCGGGGTTGATGGCCGTCTGTTTGGCTCGGTAACCAACGCCGATGTGGCCGAAGCCCTCACCAAGATGGGCCTGGCAGTAGCAAAGGCGCAGGTGCGCATGCCCAACGGCCCCATCAAAGTGGTGGGCGAGCATGTTGTGTCCGTCGCGCCGAACACTGATGTGGTGGCCGACGTCACTGTGCAAGTGGTGGCGCTGGTGGAGTGAACCAGCCCTAGCGCTTGAGCCTGCGCTGCGGCTGCTCACGCGAGACGCCCGGCTCATGGCATTGCCCAGAATCTTGACACCTCAGGCGGTGCCGGTCATAGGTACCGATGCACACCATGCTGCCGTGCCAGCGCAGGCACTCACTGCGCAGGCCTTGCGACTGCGTTTGGCGCAGTCGCAAGGCTTCACACCCGAACATCACGGTGATGGTCAGCTGCACCTGCAACGCACGCCCACCGCAGCGTCGGTGCTGGTGCCCTTGGTTCAGCGTGACGACGGCCTGCATGTGCTGCTCACGCGGCGCAGCAGTGCGCTGCGTGACCATGCCGGCCAGATCAGCTTCCCTGGCGGGCGCGCCGAAACTTTTGACGCAGACGCTGTTGATACCGCGCTGCGTGAAACCGAAGAAGAGGTGGGCCTCGCGCGCGCGCATGTTGAGGTCATCGGCAGCCTGCCCCCGTACACCACAGTGACGCACTATGTCGTCACGCCCGTGGTGGCCTTGGTGCATCCACCTTTCACCTTGACTCTGGATGCATTTGAGGTCGACGAGGCTTTTGAAGTGCCCTTGCAGTTTTTGATGACCCCAGCACACCACAGGCGTCATCGCTTCACCTACGACGGTGGCGAGCGCGAGTTTCTTTCCATGCCCTGGGCTGCGCCGGGTGCGACTGAGGAGTACTTCATCTGGGGCGCCACGGCGGCCATGCTGCGCAATCTGTACCGACTTCTGGCGGCTTGACGCTCGATGCCTGCGAGGGCCTGCAATACCCTCGGCCGAGCGACAACAGGGACGCAAAAAACCGCCTCGGTATGATGCTACCGATGAGCTTTGTTGCCGTCCTCCTTGCGCTGCTGATTGAACAGCTGAGGCCCTTGCCGCGCGACAACGCGGTGCACCACCTGCTGGTGTCCTGGGTGCGCTGGACGGGCCGCAATTTTGACGCCGGTCGCCCACATCATGCCACCGTGGTGTGGTGCGTTTCGGTGCTGGGGCCCACATTTTGTATCGCAGCCCTCTACGTCTTGATCAGCCACTTCACGCTGATCGGCGCGATGGTGTTTGACGTGGCCGTGCTTTACCTCACGCTCGGTTTTCGCCAGTTCAGTCACTTTTTTACCGACATCCGTGAAGCCCTGGATCGCGGCGACGAAATCGACGCACGTCAAAAGTTAGGCCAGTGGTTGCACTTGGACGCCAGCGAGTTGCCGCGCACGGAGCTCTTGCGTCACGTCATCGAACACGCCTTGCTTGCTGCGCACCGCCATGTGTTTGGTGGATTTTTTTGGTTCGTGGCCTTGTCGGCGGTGGGCCTGGGACCTACCGGCGCGGTGCTGTACCGCATGGCCGAGTTTTGCGGTCGCTACTGGGGTTACCGCCACCGCAACCTGGAGGCGCCCGCCAACGAAGCCTTGTTGGCCCTGGCCAAGCGCGTGTTCATGTTGATCGATCACGTGCCCGCGCGGCTCACGGCCTTTGGCTTTGCGGTGGTGGGCAACTTTGAAGAGGCCGTGAGCGGCTGGCGGCGAGACGCCCGGCAGTGGCAACACGCCAACGAAGGCGTTATCTTGGCCGCAGCGGCGGGCGCGTTGGGCGTGCAACTCGGCGGCGATGCAGCGCCCGGTGTCACGCCGGACCGCAGCAAGACTTTCAGCGGCAGCGGCGACACCGAGGCCGCGCAAGCAGTAGGCTCCACGGCAGGGGCACCGCTGCAGCTAGGCCACTTGCAAAGTGTGGTTGGCTTGGTGTGGCGATCTGTGGTGTTGTGGATGCTGCTCGTGGCTTTGCTGAGCTTGGCCAACGTGCTGGGTTAACACTTCGCTCCCGCCCGAGGCTGTTACCTCCGCGTGGCGCTCACCAGCGCTTTCGCGACAACTCTTCAAACAACTCGCCATAGATGCGGTAGCGGCTCGCCGCAATGCGACCTGCCTTCACCGCGTCGACCACACCGCAGCTCGGCTCTTGCCGATGTGTGCAGTTGCTGAAGCGGCAGTGGCCCAGTGCTTCAGCCAGGTCGGGCATGAGGAGTGCCAGGTGTTCTGGTGCGATCTGGCGCAGGCCAAATTCCTGAAACCCGGGTGAGTCGATCAAGGCACCGCTGCGTGTCTCATCCAACCAATACCAACTTGTGGCCGTTGTGGTGTGACGGCCAGCGGCCAGCGCTTTGGAGATCTCGCCGACCTGCGCGGCAGCTTCGGGAATGAGCAAGTTGATGA
>JAYVRO010000554.1:0-3107 GCA_043776165.1 Rubrivivax sp.
GCTTGAAGTGGCCACTTCAAGATGCGGCCTGAAGACGTGGTCTTTCGCACCGCTTTTCGGACTCAAGTTTTTCGCCTTCACCGGCACCATGGCATGACTCCACCCGAGCCTTCATGCCATGGCAGAACAAGCCAGCGACCGCCACCTACCCGCTACAGAACGCAAGATCCAAAAGGCCCGTGAAGAGGGCCAGGTGGCGCGTTCGCGCGACCTCGATCATTTTGTGGTGCTTGGTGTGGCGAGCCTGGGTTTGGCCAGCGCCGCACCACTGCTTGGCGAGTGGATGCAGCGCCTTTTGGTGACGGGACTGCGCTTTAACCATGACAGCATGGCCGCGCCGGGGCTGATGACTGAGCGGCTCGCCACCTTGTCGTTTGATGGCGTGGCCCTGGTGCTCGTGATGGGCGGTACCTTGGCCTTGGCCGTGATGGCCGCGAGCTTGCTCACTGGTGGCTGGAACTTCACGCTCCAACCCCTGGCACCTCACTGGAGCAAGCTCAACCCGCTGTCGGGCTTGGCGCGCATGGTGTCTGGGCAGCACCTGGGTGGTTTGCTCAAGGCTTGCCTGCTGGCCGTGATGCTGGGCGTTGTGGGCGTGCTGTATTTCAAGTCGCAGTTGCTCAATCTGGCGGCCCTGGGCGCCATGCCTTTGCCTGCTGCACTGAAGGGCAGCGCTGCGCTGATGGCCGGTTGTGTGCCCTGGCTGCTGTTGCCCTTGTTGGCCTTTACCTTGGTGGATGTGCCCTTGCAGCGCGAGCTACTGATGCGCCGCCTGCGCATGAGTTTTGAAGAGGTCAAGAAAGAGAACAAGGACGTTGAAGGCAACGTGCAGGTCAAGGCCAAGATTCGCGCACGCATGCGCGAAATGGCCAATCGCCGCATGCTCGCCGCCGTGCCTGGTGCCGACCTGGTGGTGATGAACCCAACGCACTATGCCGTGGCACTGAAATACGACGAAGCCAGCATGGGCGCGCCGCGTGTGGTGGCCAAGGGTGCTGACCTGGTGGCGCTGAAGATTCGCGATGTGGCGCGCGCGGCCGGTGTGCCTGTGCTGCAAAGCCCGCCGCTGGCTCGCGCGCTGTTTGCGCACAGTGAGCTCGATGAAGAAATCCCCACAGCGCTGTTCAGTGCCGTGGCGCAAGTGTTGGCTTGGGTCTTCCAGTTGCGGCACGCAGGGTCGCAGAAATCCACCTTGCTGGCCAAACCACCGCAGCCCGTGGTGCCGCCCGAATGGGACCCTGCGAACAAGTCCCCACTGCCCGACCTGAAAGCGCCTGAATGACCGCTTGGCTGAATCAACTAGGCAGCCTCATCGGCCCCAAAGCGGGCGCCGTGAAGGTGCTCACGCTGCCCGCTTTTGTGGTGCTGATGTTGGCCATGATGGTGTTGCCGCTGCCACCTTGGGCCTTGGATGTGCTCTTTACTTTCAACATTGCGCTGGCACTGATGGTGATGATGGTCTCGGCGCAGATGGTCAAACCACTCGACTTTGCAGCGCTGCCATCGGTCTTGCTCGTGACCACCCTCATGCGCTTGTCGCTGAACGTGGCTTCAACGCGCGTGGTGCTGCTGCAAGGGCACACCGGCGCCGGTGCGGCGGGGCAGGTCATTGAGTCGTTTGGACACTTTTTGATCGGTGGCAACTTTGCCGTTGGTTTGATCGTTTTTGCAATCCTGGTGGTCATCAACTTCATCGTGGTCACCAAAGGTGCGGAGCGCATTGCCGAGGTGGGTGCACGTTTCACCTTGGACGCCATGCCCGGCAAACAGATGGCCATTGACGCCGACTTGAACGCCGGCCTCATCAACGAAGGCGAGGCTCGCAAGCGCCGCCTGGAAGTGGGCGAGGAGGCCGACTTTTTTGGCTCCATGGATGGCGCCAGCAAGTACGTGCGGGGCGACGCCGTGGCGGGGCTCTTGATCCTGTTCATCACCATCGTGGGTGGTTTTGCCATTGGCATGCTGATGCATGGCATGGGCGCGGCGCAGGCCGCTGAAACCTATGTGTTGCTGGCCGTGGGCGACGCGCTGGTGGCGCAGGTGCCCGCATTGCTGATATCGGTGGCCGCTGCGATGGTCATATCAAGGGTCGGCTCGGAGCAAGACATCGGCGCGCAAATCCGCAACCAGGTGTTCGACTCACCCAAAGCGCTGACCATCACGGCCGCTATCGTGGGTGCTCTGGGGCTCATTCCGGGGATGCCCAACTTCGTCTTCTTGCTCATCGCCACGGGGCTGGGCACGATGGCGTGGACATTGGCCAAACGCAAGCAGCAAGAGGCCTTGGCGCCCAAGCGCAAGCAGGCCGACCCCGAGCTCAATCTGGCCAATGCCGAAGCCAGTTGGGATGACCTCACGCCGGTGGATACCTTGGGCCTGGAAGTGGGTCTGCGCCTCATCGCGCTGGTGGATAAGTCGCGCCAGGGTGACTTGCTCGGGCGCATCAAAGGTGTGCGCAAAAAGTTCGCGCAAGACGTGGGGTTCTTGCCCCCGCCCGTTCACATCCGCGACAACCTGGAACTGCGCCCCGGAAGTTACCGCGTGACCTTGCGCGGTGCTGTGGTCGGCGAAGGCGAAGCCTACCCAGGTCAATTGATGGCCATCAACCCGGGCGGCGCCGCGCAGCAGTTGCCAGGCATCAAGACCATCGACCCGGCCTTTGGCTTGCCCGCCGTGTGGATTGAAGAACGCCACCGTGAGGCAGCCCAAATGGCGGGGTTTACGGTGGTTGATTGCGCCACCGTGGTAGCCACTCATCTCTCACACTTGATGCAGGTGAACGCAGCGAAATTACTGGGCCGCGTAGAGACCCAGCAGCTCGTTGAACATGTCACCAAACTCGCCCCCCACCTCATCGAAGACGTGATTCCCAAAATGGTTGGCATTGCCGTCGTACAGAAGGTCTTGCAGTTACTGCTGGAAGAAGGCGTGCACATCCGAGACATGCGCTCCATCGTCGACTGTCTGGCCGAATTTGGCGCCACTGTGACCGATCCCGCCGAGCTGGCCAAGCGCATCCGTGTGCACATTGCCCCGGCCATCGTGCATCAAATCTACGGACCCACACGCGAGTTGGATGTCATTGCGCTGGAGCCCGAGCTGGAACG